>CALDJV010001012.1 GCA_937899305.1 uncultured Cytophagaceae bacterium | reverse complement strand
GGTTGGTATCTCGCTTGATGCGCATGCCAGTACAGCCCAACAAAGCCATTGTAGGGCGCAATGCTTTTGCTCATTCTTCGGGAATTCACCAAGACGGGGTATTAAAAAGCCGCGAAAACTACGAAATTATTGATCCTCAGGATGTGGGGGTAGCGAGTTCTTCCATTGTGCTGACGGCTCGAAGCGGAAGAGCCGCCTTGAAACACCGTTTGGAGCTATTAGGTCACAAATATGAGGGAGAAGCCTTGGACAAGATGTATCAGGAGTTTTTGGTGATGGCCGACGAAAAAAAGGAAATCCGGGACGAAGACTTGTTGATTTTGGCCGGAGATACTTCTTTGGTAGATCATCAGGTAGAACTGGATTATTTACAAGTAGAAACCAGCACCCTCAAAATGCCCAATGCTTCTATCCAGGTAAAATACCAGGGGGAATTGAGGAAGGGCTTCGCGGTAGGAAATGGACCCATCGATGCTGCCATCAATGCGCTGCATACCATTGTGGACCAACGAATTGAGTTGAAAGAAATTTTGATTCAAACCCTGACCAGTACCAGCGACGAAGTAGGAAAGGTACATGTACAGGTAACCCAAGGCGAAAAAGTGTATTATGGCTTTGGAGCACATGGTGATATCGTGAGGGCCTCGGTGAATGCCTACATCGATGCTTTGAACAAGGTGCCAGTAAATGTAGCGGTTTAAAAATGAAACGGCCGCCTCATATGAAGCAAAATAATACTTTATAGGTGAGATCATACCTGACAGATTTTCAAAATCTGTCAGGTATAAATTTGCCTAAATCGTATTTTTATTTAAGAAAATTTGGTAAACCGAAAGCTCAAATGGTACAAACAGTTACGACTGACTATCGACCTTAAAATAATATCCAGTTTCGGCATTGCCATTGAGCGATATTGTAGCCTCAGTGACCCCTTCTAGGTTTTGTTCAAAAAAATGAGTAGAATTGATCACGGCCGAGCTCAGAGGTTCTCCTTCTTGAATCTCTGAAGCAATGCCCCAGTAAATTTTAGGGTGTAAAACAAAAGTAGCCCGTTGGTTATCTGTAAGGTGTTTTTGCATCAACAATTTCCCATCTTTATAGAGCTGGACATTGACTCCATTGTCTATGTTGGCCTGGTTCACTACCTCAATGGCCGTGGTTTGCGAGGCTGAACCATCTGCATGGAGTATAATGCCATTATTATCTTGTTTGATGGTAAACTGATCTCCAATGTCAGCAGAAAGCGGACGAGTTTTGTGACTGCCATCGTTCGCTGAGGCTCTTACTTCGGTGGCTATGGGGTAGCTAAACTCACAAGAGGAACCCCGCCCCACCAAGTCGATGATCGTCCAGGCTACCGCATCGGTATACACATTGAAAGGCGGCCTGAAGTTTTTTGTAAAAATGAATACTGAAGGTAAGTCTCGGTTTACCGACTTGTTGACATAGGTTATTTGGATACTATTTGACATAGTTTATTTAAATTTTGTTCATGTTCTATAAGGATTGTAGGGACGCGCCAGGCGAAGCCCCTACAACAAATAAAAAGACACAACTCAGGCCGACAAAGCCGTTATTTGTGGGCTCACTGACAACTCGCGTAGCAATCAAAAGACAAATGTACTTTTGTTCTACCAGGTCGAATTTTAACTCAATAAGGCTTTGGTCACAGTAGGCCCATATTTTTTTATTTCGTCCCACACGGTACTAAAAAAGCCCGAAGCTTCTACCCCTCCCTCAACTTGCGAACGATTGACATTTCTGATCACTCCGGCACCTTGTACCGGAAGTTTGGCATTTTTTGCGTTTTGCATAATAAATAAAAATTAAAGTGTAGAAATTGATTAAAGCTCAGCATTATGCTGAACGAAGGCTTGCATACTGGCCTACCAAAGTATTTTTAGTACTTGCCCATAAATGGAGAAGCACAGTCTGAGCGATTGCTCGAGACCGCTGCAATAAGTCAGATAAAGGCGTATACTTGTCGCATTTAGCGAATGATTCCAACGCCTTGTATCAGTAATTTGGCTTGCTTTTTCATATGCAGGGACTCCATTATTGTTGAATAGAAATTGAAAACTTAATTCTCAAACCAATTTCTGGGTTGTCCAATGGATACTGGAATGACTTGGCTTACATCTATGGTATATTTGAATACTTCAGTAGCCGTGTTTAAGCGTTCCTGAGGGTTAAAAAATCGCAAGATCACGTCTTGACAATCAGAGTCAGGACGACAAACTGCACTTTTGGACACCGAAATAGAATGGAGCGCATAGCCCTTGTTTATTTGCCGGAAAAAAGTACTGGCTAGCCAGAAAATATTAGTGCCTGTATGGTTCAACGCCCGTTCGGCCGAAGTAACTCCTAAGTTGCGGAACTCAAAGTAAATGCGATTAACAAAGCTGGTAATGGCCTCTTTGTAGATAATGATCTGTTGAATGATCCCATCGACCTTTTCCTCACCGTATTTTTTTACTAGAGTCGTATAGTCCTTATCATCTTCGTTGTCGTACTGATCTCTCGGTTTTGCCAGACGAATAAATGTTGCTTGGTCTTTTTCATCTATTTTATCTTTGTCAAATATCTTTGACATACGTAATACGGTGTCAACCAAGTCTTTAGAGCGCCAATTATACATCGCCCGTATATTGGGTTCTATCACCGGAATCACCTCTCCCGAATAAAGTTTGGTTTCTCCTACAATGGTCCCAGGAATAGACACCAAATCTATGGCTTGGGCTCCCCCCATTTTGTCATCAAAAGGTTGTAAAAAATCTCGTAACAGCGTGTAAGTTTCTGTGGCAAATGCTTGGGTAGGGCGAATGGCATAAATGGGCATTTCTTCTTGGCGCAATATCCAAGTTAGTCGAGCCGAATCGTAATGATGTGGATGAACTATATATTGATGGTCACGATTTTGTTGCCCGTTGAGGTAGGCCAGTAAGTGTATTGGGTTGTAAGGGTTGGGGTGTGGAATCGTAATTGGGTGCTCCTTGGTGGGATCATCTACGATTCCTCGCATAAAAAACTTAAAAGAGTCTAATACCGCCTGAGTAGGGTAGTCCATCCAAAGGCTGCCAAGAGCAAAAACCAAGTTTTTTTGATGATTGCAGCCACAAGAAGGTGCTACCTCATTGGGTACTACCTCTGGTGTCTGAGGAGTTACCGAAGAAGGGGCACCCGTAGTCTCTTGTGATGTGGGTTTGTTGTCGTTCATATTTGTTGATTTTAAAGATTTAAGATTTATAGGTTCGTTGGGTAATGCTTGTGGAAACATTGGTCTTTGATAAGTAGGGGCAATGGGTGTAGGCGATAATTTTAAATATTGAAGTGCTTTTTCAATGTTGAGAGTACCATGCAGATAACGATCGCACCCTTGAGGATCGTCTTGATCTTCACTTTTACAAGCCAAGGCGGTTTTGAGCAAAGCTTCTTTTATTTGTTGGCTATCAGGCGTCAATCCCATTTTTTGCTGCAGGCTCATCAACAGGGCCAATACCCCCGTCACCAGCGGAGTGGCAAAACTCGTCCCGGTTTTTTCGGTCGTTTTGTTGGGTCCTACGGCCCCTAAAATATGGTGACCAGGCGCCAACACGCCATTATTTTGGTAAGTTTCGCCCCAGTTGCTAAAATTGAGCGGTTGACCGTGATTTCCCAATGCCCCTACTGCGAGTACTTGAGGGTGAGCTGCAGGTACATGTACGCAGGCACAACCATTGTTACCAGTAGCCGATACGATCAATACACCATTTTCCTCACAATGTGCAATGGCTTTCTCGAGATAAATGCTGGATTCTCCCGTTTTAGAGTGTTCTCCGGCACTTATATTGATAATGTGCGCGCCTTGGTCTACTGCTTGGGTAATGGCCCGAGCCAAATTGGTTTGGGTAGTAGGTTGGATGTCACCGTTGGGTTTTTCACCAAATACGGGAATAACTACGCCTTGACAATCGGGGGCAATGCCTTTTACCGGACTATGGTGTTGGCCAAATATCACACTCGTGACATGGGTACCATGGTGAGCTGCCAATCCATTGACGGAATTTCGATTTTTGGTTGCCGTAGTCTGTAGGTTGGCTCCTTCAAAACAAGGATGGTGCAAGTTTACCGGGCCATCAATGACTGCTACCTTTATTTGTGGACTGCCTTGGGTTTGTTCCCAAAGTTGGGTGATTTGTTGCCAAAATTGTCGAGTAACTGTAGGGGGCATCTTACAATGAGTTAAAGTGCTTGAATGATGTCATTACCTGCATAAAGCGAAGAACTACTTTAAAAAGGTTCATTGTCCTAATCATTGGATTGTACTACCGGAATACTCATGTCAAATTTGAAGATATTGTCCTTGTCGTATTTTTTCTTGATTGTTCCCAAATGCTTCAGGTTTTCTGGAGTCCGGTAATACTCCACCAAGGGGACCTCGCGATCGACAAAATTGATAAACGCCCCTTCAATCAATTTTTCTTCATTCAGCTTTGTTCTAAAATCATCTACCCATTGCAGGTATTTCGCAGATTCTGGATCTTTAGGTGCTCCCCACCATACTTGTGGCTGTAGCAAAAAGGGCTTGTCCCGGAAATAAAATGCAGTGCTGCGAGGAGGCATGTCGGCAATGGCTCCTCCCATACTATGAATACTCAAATAAGCCCGTACACTTGGATTCTTGTGAATTTTGTCCTGGGGAGTATTGATGTATTTAGTGATCATTTTGGCCAATTTGCCTTGGTCAATTCCTTCTTTAGGAAATGCCGAAGATACTTTATGCGGGTGTGGACCATCACAGGTACTTTGAGGTGCAGTTGTTTCTCCATTACTGTTTCTGTATCCTTCGGGAGTAATGGAAGGTAAATTCAATAAAAAATTACTAATGTCTTCATGTAAGTCATAAAACCCAAAAGCATCAGAAAAGGCCGGAATGGTACCATCATTCGCTAAATATTGACTTTTTGGAAAGTGAAAGGTTTCTTTAAATTCTGAGCGAAGCGGGGTGGCGGCTCGATAGAATGGAGATAAAATTTGGTACAATTCATCAGGGCTTCCATAAAAAAGACCTCCAAATAAAACCGACGCGTTTTTCGGACTTTCTTCACTGACATCCATTGCAGTCAGGCGCAAAAAAGTAGTGAGAGATTGATGTTGGCTTATTTGACTATTGAACTCAAACATGGTTTTGGTAATGATCTCCATGTCTTTTTGCGCCCAGTGTATACGTACCGAAGTCATAATCTTGGCGGGGCGACGTAGCTGGAATAAAAAGCGGGTAACAATGCCAAAATTACCTCCGCCACTGCCTCTTACTGCCTCGAATAGTTTGGGTTGCTTGTCTTTGCAAACCTTCATTTCTTTACCTTGTGCGGTCACCATTTCTATTTCCAGCACATTATCGCAGGTCAACCCCCATTTGCGGGCATGCAGTCCCCAGCCTCCACCTTGAGTCAGGCCTCCCACGTTTACTGAGCCACAGCCTCCTCCAGGTAAGATCAAGTCTTTTTCGCTTAGCTTTTTATATGCCTCGCCTAGTTTGATTCCAACTGGTATCCAGGCTTGGTCATGATCCTGGTAGGTGATTTGGTTGATTTTAGATAAATCAATGACCAAGACTCCATTGGCCGAACACATGCCTTCGTGTTGGTGGCCTCCCGAACGCACTCGGAAAGGAACTGGTTTCAAGTTTGACTCACCTTCACGGCAGTAATTTACACAAAAAGCCACCTGTGCCACATTCTCGCAATAGGCAATGGCGCCAGGTTTTAGGTCAAATCTTGAGTTGGCAATCTTTCGTTTACTGTTGTAATGTTCATCACCAGGTTTAAAAATATTGAAAGTAAACCCTGCTTCACGAGCTTTTTGTATAAATCTTTCGGCGTTCATAAGGAAGTCTCTGTTTAAAAAGTGTATAGGTAAATGCCAGGAAAATTAATTTCGTTTGGTTCACAATATTAGTTTTCAGGAGGCAATAAAAATATATCACTCTATAACACTTTGATGCATAATAATTGAGACAAGAATGAGTTGAGAGCAGAAGTATAGAAAATAGGAGGGAAGCCCAATAAAAAAACCTTTCATAAATAAGATTATGAAAGGTTTTTAAAGATTGAGTCGGGATAGCAGGATTTGAACCTGCGGCCCCTTGCACCCCATGCAAGTACGCTACCGGACTGCGCCATATCCCGAGCTTTTTAAGCGGATGCAAATATACAAAGCTTTTTTGGAACCAAGCAAGTGTGAGACTGAAATTTTTTTTAGTTGGGAGTTGGTAGATTGTAGTTTTATTGGTCTCAGCTCTGGGTTAAAACCCTGCACTTTCAGTGCAATACTTTAGTAATGCGAAAAAATCGGGTCTCGTCTGCGAATTTGAGCAACTTGCCCGCATTGCGACACGGGTTGGCTAAAGAGGACTTTCAGTCCGAGCGCAAAACCCCTGTACTTTCAGTGCAGGGTGGTTTAGTTAGTTGATAGTCAAGGGTCCATAGTCCACAGTTTCTCTAGTTGGTAGTTCGTAGTTTTATTTAGGCGATAGTCAATGGTCCATAGTAGCGCAAGGCGGAACAATTAGCTCAGTTCGCCAAGGTTCAGTTAATCAACAATTAAACATCAATAACCGCAGAACGAAGTTCAAGCTCTGCCGAAGGCTAATCAATACGTCGCCTTGCGCAACCCAAAGTCCTGAGCGGAGCCGAAGTAACTAACAATAGAACAATGAAACAATCAGCGAAGCGGAACAATAGAACAATATAGCAAAATAAAAAAAGCAGTTAGGTGTACCACCCAACTGCTTTAAATATGAATTAATGCTTTTCGTAAATGATTAATCAATCATCAACAATTACTTAGAACCCGACTTCTTTTCTTTTTTGAATTCCTTGAATTTAGAACTCGGACTGCTTCTAGGAAAAGCATTGTTTTTGGTATCGATATCGGCAGTCTCCAACATAGGGTCTAATTGGAAAGATTTTACCTGCTTATCGAAAAGCAATCCTTTAGATACCTCATTAGGGCTTTGACGGAAGATTTGAGCAGGTACCCGTACAATTTGACTACTACCATCTACAAAGTTGGCCTGAATAATCAAAGGCATGATGTTACCACCAATGTTCTTACACTTTACTGTATAGTAGTACTTACCAGGTTTGAACATGGCCATTTCAGCATCAGTCATGTTTAAGCCATATCCTTTGCTCAATCGCTCTTTGATTCCCTTAAATTGAGAATTGTCAAATGCTTTGTGTTTGATGCCATCTTTAGAAGCTTCTAGTTTTTCACCCGGTTTGGTAAACGTAAAGGCCTGTACATCCTCGATGCTCATATCTACTGGAAGCGTAGTATAGAACCAACCTCTCCAGAACCAATCCAAATCTACTCCCGAAGCATCTTCCATTGTACGGAAGAAATCAGCAGGTTTAGGGTGTTTGAAATACCAACGTTGAGAATACGTTTTGAAAGCGTGGTCAAATAACTCTTTACCCATCACAGTTTCTCGCAAGATGTTCAAAGCGGTGGCGGGCTTTCCGTAAGCATTGTTTCCAAACTGAGGAATAGACTCAGAGTTGGTCATAATGGGAACAATCTTGGTAGGATCGGTTCTCATATAACGAACAATGTTTTTGGCAGGGCCACGTCGGTGAGGGTACCCATTAGGATAATCTGCTTTTGCCCAGCTTTGCTCAGGAATTTCTTTTTCAGAAAGGTACTGCATAAAAGAGTTCAAACCTTCATCCATCCAAGTCCACTGACGCTCGTCCGAGTTTACAATCATTGGGAAGTAGTTGTGGCCTACTTCGTGAATAATTACTGAGATCATAGCACGACGTGTATTGGCCGGTACTGTACCATCAGCTCTAGGACGTCCACCATTGAAACAAATCATAGGATACTCCATTCCAAATATGGCCCCGTGTACTGAAATAGCCACTGGATAAGGGTAGTCAAAAGTATACTTAGAGTATGTTCTCAAAGTGTGGGCAACCACCTGAGTAGAATATTTTCCCCAGAGTGGATTCCCTTCTTTTGGGTAGTAAGACATCGCCCATACATCGTTATTGCCAATTTTTACCTTCATGGCATCCCAAATAAATTTACGAGAACTAGCCCAAGCAAAGTCACGTACATTTTTGGCCTTGTATACCCAGGTTTTGGTCTTCTTAGATTTGATTTTTTCCGCTTTTTCCGCTTCTTGCTGGCTTACAATCAAGACTGGCTTGGTTGCATTTTCGGCTTGCTTCAAGCGTTTCATTTGGGTAGAAGTCAACACCTTGCTGGCGTTTTGTAGTTCACCTGTAGCACCTACAATGTGATCGGCAGGAGCTGTAATGGCTACTTCGTAATCTCCAAAAGTAAGGGCAAACTCTCCACTTCCTAAAAATTGCTTGTTTTGCCATCCATTTACATCATCATATACACACATACGAGGAAACCACTGGGCAATTTCATACAAGTAATTGCCATCTTTTGCGAAGAATTCATAGCCACCTCTTGATCCTGCTTTGTTGGCATCCAGAATTTTATTTTCCCAGTCAATCGAGAAGGTCACACTCCCTCCTTTAGCTTTTAAAGGTTGAGGCAAGTCAATCCGCATCATGGTACCATTGATGGTAAACTTCATGGGTTTGCCACTCTTGTTTTTAACACTCTTGATTTTGCAGCCCCATTCTGAGGTTTGACCTACCACCAGGTTTAACATGTCAAAAGTAGGCTTTTCATTCAATCGAGTATTTTGAGTTTCAAAAGCTTGTGACCCTTTCTTGTATTTGTTTTGATCTAGTTGCACCCAAAGATAATCGATCTTGTCGGGTGAATAGTTGTAATAAGTAATGGTCTCTGAACCAGTTAATGTCTGGTTGTCATCGTTCAAAGTAACTTTGATTTTATAGTTGGCTTTTTGTTGCCAATATTCGTGTCCAGGAGCCCCCGAACCAGTACGGTAATTATTGGGAGTAGGCAACAGTTGTTCTAATTGAGCAAATTTTGAGCTTACATAAGGTTTGTCATGCTGAGCCATGGCCGCAGTCGAAAACAACCCAAGTAAGGCAACGTACAAAATTTTTTTCATGAGAAATAAGGTTGATTAAAAATTTGATTAAACATACAGAACGCAATTTCATTCCAGATTTACTTATTCTGACTGCTCGATAGTTACATTGTACAACACATTTTGAACTGATATAACCATGGAGCTGCAGGAATGAATGATTCCTAAGTAACAGGTTCAAAATTAAGTGTCCGATTTTCGGAAAAAGTTTGTTTGCCAAGCGACTTTAAAAATCGGCTAATAGCAGGGCTATTTGGCTATTTTTTTAAGGAAGCATGGAAAGCAAAATTGAAGTGAAAACTGACAATTATTGCGCAACTGTTACTAAATTTAGATTACACCGTTTGCATCCTTTGTAATATCAGAAATAAAGAAATGCCCATTGCCGCACCCGAAAGCAGGACATTCCAGTCATGTTCTCTTTTCTGAAGAAATCGGATAAATACAAATGATAGAAGTAAAATTAATAAAACTATTACAATTTGACCTATCTCGAGTCCAAGATTAAAGCCAAAAAGGGGCCATAAAAAATCTTTATCCGAAAACATACCTCGCAAACGACCCGAAAAAGCCAGTCCGTGAATGAGGCCAAACACAAAAGCTATTCCATAACGCATCACGCGAGCCATCACACTCAAACGCTTGGCCATGGGGAGTTTTTGCCCCAGGTTAAATGCCCCAGTCAAAAAGACCGTAATTGCTACCAGTAGTTCCACCACATTGGTTTTGAATGATACAACGCCCAAACCGGACAAAGCCAAAGTAAGCGAATGCCCAATGGTAAAGGCAGTGATGAGTACCAATACTCGACGCCAGTCTTTGAGTTGGTAAATGGCCATGAGTGCCACCACAAACATAATGTGGTCACTGGCTTCAAGGGTAAGAATATGATGGATACCTTCCTGGAAATAAAAATTGAAAAATGACATAGTCAAATTCATGGTTTTGTTTAGTGAGGTAAATATCTGGTATTGAACCTACAAAAACAAAATGTAAAGCCAAGCGGACAAACATTTTAGTCAAAGTGGGCAATGAGCACTTCACTGGTGGTCTGAAAGCCAAACCAATAGCTGGCGATGGGATGAGATAAAACCAAAGACAATTCTAAATATCTTAATACAATATCAAATATATTGGCAAAATCCTGCTTTTTCGACTTCAAAAATACGTCATAAACCATTTCAAATTTGCCTAATCGCACATAGTTTATAACATTTGTATAGATAGTGGACTTGTTTTGTCAGCAACATACCAACCATTTTATTACTTGATCTCCCATGATGAACAAAATCAATACTCCCAACCCTGATTCACGTCGAAACCCCAAGGAAGTACAGTATATTTTTGACGCAAACAATTTGCAGCAATCCGAACCCAACAAGTATACCCCAGCTGACTTGAAATCTGAGGAAATGCTGTTGAATCTTGGCCCCCAACATCCCTCTACCCACGGTGTATTGCGTTTAGAAGTAGTCACCAATGGCGAGTACATTGTAGATGTTGTACCTCACTTGGGGTATTTACACCGTTGCTTTGAGAAACACGCTGAGGCCCTGCCCTACAACCAAATCATCCCTTATGTGGATCGTCTGGATTATGTAGGGGCTATGAACTCGGAGCACGCCTATGTAATGGGGGTAGAAAAAATGTTGGGAATCGCGGATAAAATTCCACCTCGAGTGGAGTATATCCGGGTATTGGTAGCCGAACTCAATCGTATGGCCTCTCATTTTGTGGCCTTGGGTACTTATGGAGTAGACATTGGAGCTGCCACTGTATTTTTGTGGATGATGCGTGACCGGGAGCATCTACTACGGCTACTAGAGTGGCTCACTGGGGCGCGTATGCTTTATAATTACATTTGGGTAGGAGGACTGTTTTATGATTTACCGGTAGGCTTTGAAGAGCGTTGTGCAGAATTTATTCGTTATGTCAAACCCAAAATTTTAGAGACCCAACAGATTTTAGTAGAAAACAAAATTTTTGTGCAAAGGGCGGCCAAAGTGGGGGTTGTCCCCTTGGATTTGGCCATCAATTACGGCATATCGGGGCCAATGTTACGTGCTTCGGGGCTCAAGTATGATTTACGTCGAGTCGATGGGTACTCGGTATATCCAGAACTAGATTTTGAAATTCCAGTAGGAACCGGTGAAATGGGTAC
>CALDJV010001011.1 GCA_937899305.1 uncultured Cytophagaceae bacterium | reverse complement strand
ACTGTGCCAAAGTTCTGAAATGGGAAAGTAATTATTTTCTTATCCCTAAGTAGTTTTTTGCAAGGTGTTTAATTGATCATTTTCTATTCTAATAACTCCTCTGGAGTTGTTCGTAAAAGTGGTCATTAAGCACTTTTTTTCTTTGCAATTTTTTATGGATCAATTGTTTATTAGTTGTCATATACAAATATTATTTAGTAAACAGTTGAAGAGTAAGTCACTGTTTATCAGACTCGTATCAAGTAAGCTTTTAGAGGACATACACTCCTATTTTATGGTATTATCTCTCTCTTGTTTATTTAATGCTTAGACTGATTTTGTTAATGCTCAGACCGATTTTGTCATCCTTTTCAGCAGATCATTGGCCTACACCATTCACATATTTGCAATGCACTTGACAGATCTTGGTGACTAATTTATCAAGCTCTTTTATTTAAGTGAAGTAAGGGATAATTACATCATACAACTTCTATATTATGCGAAATACAATGATATGTTTGGTAGGCTTAAGCTTGTTATTGGCCTGCACCAAAATGCCTAGTCGCCAACAAGCTACTGACGAGAAATTTTCAGACGATGAACTCAAAAAATTTGCTGCTATATATCACTACCTTAGATTACGCCCACAGGAAAACCCAGAAATAGCCGTAAAAAAAGCGGTTGAGCAAAGCTCGCTGAGCGAGGCAAGGTTTGGCGAAATTATGCGGGCTAAGTTTACCCAACAACACATCAAAATCACCCCCAATGAGCAGAAGGCTTTAATGACGATTCGAAACTCGATAAAGCAAACCCAGATGACTCAAAAAAAACAGGATGAGCAAGTTATTATAAGCAGGGGAATGACCTTAGAACGCTACTATACCATTTTGAAAGCATACAAGCAAAGTACCTTCTTACAAAACCGCATTTATGAATTGATGCAAGCCAAGAAATAGGTGCCATTCACTTTTGTGATTTTATAAGCGTAAAAAAGGCACCTTATTATTTACAATTAATTATTCATCAAATTATACTACACAATGAGAAGATTCTCTATATTAATGAGTCTGGTATTGTTTACATTGACCAGTACTTGGGCTCAACAACGTTACTTGAACGAGGTTTTTAGCCGTGTCAAAGAAACCAAAAATGTCCGTTTTAGTACCAATGTTCCCGAACCACAACCCGGTAGTGGTTGGTATGAAACCATTACCAGGCTACCAATCAATGCCAAAGAGCATAGCACTCGTAACCGGGATTTGTTGATGGACATTTTTACGCCTGATGGAGATCGTAACACCAAGCGACCAGTATTGATTGTATGTTTTGGAGGAGGCTTTGTACAAGGCGATCGCAAGATGAAAGACATTCGTGAACTGGCCATTCGTTTTGCAAAACGAGGGTACGTGACTGCTGCCATCGATTACCGTTTGGGAATGAATATTTTCGACGAAGGCGCTGCTTTTAGAGCAGTTTATCGTGGTATTCAGGACGGGCGTTCAGCGGTGCGTTACTTTCGGGCCAATGCTGCTTCGTTGGGAGTAGACCCAAATCAAATTTTTATTGCAGGACATAGCGCAGGAGCTTTTATCGCTGTACAAAATGCTTACCTGGATCGCGACAACGAAAGACCATCAGCTACCCGTAGAACAAGTTATCGTTGGGGAGCCTTTTTTGGTTCTCGTAACTACAACTTACCTGACTTGGGATGCCTGGATTGTGCCGGTAACAATAGACACGTCAATGGAAAAGCCAATGCAGTGGTATCTTTGGCAGGTGCGGTAGGGTTTTTGGAGCACATCGAGGGGCGCAACGACATTCCTAATATCATGTTCCATAGCAGCAACGACAACGTGGTTCCCTATAACAGTGGCCAACCCTTTGGAAGCATTTCTTTTTTAGTGGTCGGCTTTGACTTACCTACAGTTTATGGTAGTAACCGTATGAATAATCGAGCAGGCAGCGTAAATGCCCCAAGAAAGTTTTATTCCTATGGCAATCGTGGACATGACGTCCATGTAAATGGTTGGAACAAGGCTAATTTACACAGTGATATTGTTCCTCGCATCAGCCAATATTTATACGATACCCGTTTGCGCCCTGCTGGTTTCGATATTGCTGGAGCATCGGTTGTAAACATGGAAGGAGAAAATACCCAAACTTATACTTTTGATGGTTCGGAGGATACCAATGTACAATGGCAGCTTGATGGAGGAAAAATCGTAAAGCAATTGGGTAACGAGGTAACAATTCGCTGGAATACCCCCGGAGAACACCGTTTAAGCGCTGTCCCCGTAGGCAAAAACGATGCTAAAGGCAATACCATCAGTATACCAGTATTGGTATTAGGCAATGTGGCTAATTTAGATGCTCGTCTACAAATGTACCCCAACCCAAGCGCCCGCACCCTGAAGGTAAAGTTAAACGAAGCTAAAGTAAACCGGGTAAAAGCTGTAATTTATAATGAACGCGGCCAAGCCATTTATCAAGGGCATTTACAAAAAGAAGGAGATCAGTTTAATATTGATGTTTTGAATCTCCCAATTGGGAAATATTATCTCAAAATTGAGCAGGGAAATAACATACTACACAAAACCTTCTTGAAGAATTAAGTCTTATTTTATACCAGTGAATCACACATCAACCTTTGGATATTACCTGAGGGTTGATGTTTTTTGTATACAGTGATCTCGAATTTTAATGATAACCTAGGTACATTTATGAATTGAGGCATACAAAAGACATGACAAGTAAACGCTGCGAAACAAAAACATACATTGTCTATTAAAACAGTTCTTTTGCCTATTCACCTCTAAGTAAAACGGAAGAAATAAACTAATCCAAATTTAGTGCAATATCTTGGTGCTAGACAAGTCTAAAAAATTGGTTAATGGCAGCGCCATTAGCACTATTTTTTGACGAAGTATAGCAGTCAGAGATTAGCTAAATGGATTAAGTTATTTTTGTAGTTTTACTAAGGTTCGTTTTTTGGAAAACTATAAAATATTTTTTCATGAAAAAACATCTTTTTTATAAACTGAATGTGGTCATTTTATACCTTTTTTTCTCTTTTGATGTCTTTAGCCAGGTCAACTTAAAGTCAGGTTTAAAGGTGATGTCAGTATCAAAGCAACAAATGAGGGTAAGGCTAACTTTAACAAATTTAGACACTATCCCAATAATATTGTTGAAGCCTACAGTACCTTATTCAAGTTACCATATGCTGAAAATTTTCTTGAAAACGCCAAAACATAAGTACCCCTACTTTTTAAAGTATGGATTTGCTAATATTGATACAATTTATTTGACTTCTGAATCCAGTATAGTGTTAGCATACAATGAAAGTTTTTCAAGAATACTGACCTTAGAGTTGAAAAAATTCACCAATCAAGATTTGTCAAAACACAAAGACGTATCCCTCAAGATTTCTATTAATTATAGTGACCTGAATTTTTCTACAAAAAGTAAGGTGAAAGTTTTTAGAGGGAAAATAGAACCTAATGAAGTAGTTATTCGCTTTCAATAGTTTCTTGTATTTTAGGTTCCTGTCCCCTGCTGGCAAGTGTACGCTATTGTAACAAATACTAACAAAAAGTTTTGATTGCCGAAGCTACCAAAACAAACCTCAACTGATAAAAGATTCGTTTTATTACCCGACAAGTTACTCGCGGATGAGTTCTAATAAGTCGAGTGGAAGCTGGGGAAAACAAAGGGTGCAATGCCTCTGGCGAGCAGGCTGATAACCCAGCCGAATCGCTTTGGCAATGTCTTCACAAGCCAAACGGCTAATGTTGGGATTATAGGGCCTTTTCATGAGGTTCCAATAGGCCAACCCCCGATAAAAATAGGTTTCAGCTCTCTCGGGTTCCAAGACCTCTACTTGTCCAAAGTCTTCAGCCGCAGCCTGTGTTTTTTTGGATTTGAAAGCAGTCAAGCCTCGCTGATAATACATGTCAGCAGTGGGGTACTCAGAATAAAAAATTGCCCGATTGTAGTTGATATAAGCAATGCTGGGTTGACTGTATACCGAATCATTGATTTTACCCAATAGCATATGGGCCTTTACCAAGGCTGGATTGAAAGCCACCGCTTCGTTCAGTTTGCTAAGCGCGCGGTCATATTGTTTTTCCTGAACAAACTCTAAAGCTTCCTGATAGTGGTGTCGAGCGGCAATGTAAGGTGCAACATCATAAATATAAACTCCTAGTGCCAATACACCTAGCCCTATAAAAACTGCTGCGGTATGAAGTAAGCGTCTGGTCCTTTTAGAAATATGGGCATACCTATACCTGGATTTGGTGCGATAAACCCGACGGGTCCGGTAACTTTGGTGAGTAGTATTGCGATAAGGCCCTTGGCTAGTCGATGCGCCCGAGTAAGAAGTCCCCTGAGCATATGTGGGAGAAGCAGCAGTAGTGGTGTGAGTAGTAAAGACGGTTTGATAAATTTGGGACTGATCGTATTGATAGCGTTTCTGCTGATCAGAAAGCACCTGATAGGCCAGATTGATGCGTTTGAATACTTCTTCCGAGTGAGGATTGTCTAAGTTTTTGTCTGGATGGTACTTCTTAGCCATTGCTCGATAGGCCTCTCTGATCTCTCCGTTAGAAGCAGTTGATTTGAGCCCTAATGTTTCATAATAATTGGCCATCTTGAAATTTTGAAGTACTCATAAGGTAGGTACAGCACAATAGTAGCTATTATAATAACAAAACACATCCTCAAAAGTTGTATTTCTTATAAAAATATTTCGGTCCACCCGTTACTCCAAACTAAATACATCTTATAATCAGCCCCAAAAACGTTCATTACTCCTCATTTGTGATGGGTATTGATTGAGTAAATAATCCTAGAATGATTTCTGACCCTACCTCTTGATATCCATACACAATGAATGTATACAAATAATTGTGCTCAAATATTTCAATCGCAAAAAAATAAATTTATATTTATTTCACCACCTGATCAAACCACCTAATGCGTATTTTTTATAGAAGCAGAAAGCTATGAGGTAACGTGAATCCTTACGCATGCATCACCAACTGGTTTACCAAAACCTTGCTTTGGTGATCGATTGATATCCAAAACTCAGAAACTATTTTATCCAATCAATAACGCTTACTATTTATGAAAAATACGGACGTATTCAACCATTACGACCTGGTAGTGAGTTATACCCAAGAGTTGCTCAACTATCAACTCTACCAACTCTCACAAACCGATATTATTGATACCCACTTTGTGCTGGTCCAAAAAGTAAACGACCGGAACTTTGAGTACGAAATACTTCACAAAGACGATCCCATTCCAGAAGACAGTGGCTACATATCAGGAGAATACATTCCCCAAATCCACATGTCTAAAAGTGGTTCTAATGTCACTTTTATCATGCATTTTGTATCAGGGAAGGCCCGTTTTTGGGAAGGTCCCGGCCGGTATGCCCAATTGACCGAATACGATATGACAGCCTGGCACTACGCCATTGACATTGATTTGAACCTTGCTGAAATCAAGAAGGAAGCCATTGCAGCTAACAAAAGGATCCCTGAACTGGTGAAAAAACAGTTGGAAAACTTTGATGATGACCTGTTTCGAATCGACCACCTATTTATGAACTTCGAGTCGGCTAACCTCCTCAAGTTCAACCCTGTACATACTCATTTCAGCACTCTGGATGCATCAGGAGAGTACCATAAAGATGTCCTGGGTAATTATGGACAAAGGGAGATGGAAAATTTTATGCAATTCTTTTTAGAGAATTTGCTCAAAGATGGCAATCCATTTATTTTGGGTTATTCAGTCACCTCTACTGGACATCACTCTCAGAACCAAGAAAACAAAGTACCAGATACTTTACAACCCATAGGCACTACCTTTACGGTATACAACGATCCAAAAGATGCTTATTTGTCTAACCTCAATTTTGTGCTCAATACCAAAGGAGGAAAAGGTCCTATCAAAGGATTTCCAGAGGTATTTGACTACAATTGGTTTGATAAACCGCCCAAAGCTTGGGCTCAAATGATTGTAGGGGCCTCTGACTTGATAGAACCTTTGATTCTAGAACCTTTTTATAATCAGTTGAGGGACCAGGTGGCCAAGCAAATTGGTGGGCATATTGCCATCAAAGAGAATAATACTTACCAACAAGGGAAAAAGATGGTCAGAAATGGCGCTTCTTATACCATATCGGATGTCACGGTTGGCGACGACCAGTATGTCAATACCTTTCAGGTAGGTATTGATAACGGCCCTGGCCAAACTACGCTGGAAATCTCAGGCCGCATCAATTTTAGAAAGGAAGTAAAAAAGCCAATACACATTCCATCTCCTTTGTCATTTGCCTCGGTTGCAGTAGGTTGGTTTCATCATCTCACCTCACACCTGCACGTACCTCGTATTATCCCTAAAATCATTTCCAAGGTGACTCATATTCCTAACACCCTTGGGATACCTTCACCAACACCTTGTACAATCCACGCACATGCCGAAGCCAATATAGAATGGGCTGCCTCCATACACATCATAGCCGATAAAGATGTCAATGGCAAGCCAATATTAAAATTTGACCAGGATATCAAGATTACCCATCAAAATCATTCTTCCAGTATTGAAGGGTGTGATGGAGTAGCCAATGAAGTATCTCATCTAATCGGTCAGATCACCAATGTATTTAAATTCATGAATGATCGAGGCTTTTTCGAGGGTTTGATTTCTAATGCATTGAAAATCAATACGCCCGATATTGGCAATGTGAGCAACATTTTTGGGCACTTTGGTGATACCATTCAATCTTTTGTCATGTTGCCCGCAGGTGATGTATTCTTTTTCAAAAATCCCAGGTTAGACCCTCAACTTAATTTTTACCTCGACCTGATTTTACCTGACGAAAAAACCGCTTCATTTGAGGCATTTGAGGAGGAAGAGGAAAAAGAAGACGAGGAATCTTTGAAATAATACATTGTCAAGAATGACCAGAGGCATACCCAACCCTTCATTTTTAACTTACTGACAACCCTGACTAAAATATTATGAAAAACACGGATGTATTCAACCAGTTTGATATGGTGGTTTCTTACACCCAAAAAATGATCAATGATCAATTGGTTCACCTGACCCGCATTGGTACCATCAACCCTAGTCTTACTTTGGTACAAACAGTAGAGAATCGCAACTATAAGTATCTTATGTTGCAGCCTGAAGATCCAATTCCAGAAGAAAGCCCTTATATTTCGTGTACCTATGTGCCCCAGATTCATATTTCTCAAAGTGGTACCGATGTTACTCTTGTCCTGAATTTTGTGGACGGGAGTGCTTATTTCTGGGATGGCTTTGGCCGCTTGGCGCAGCTGGTAGAATACGACATGGCTGGATGGAAATACGGCATCGACATAGACCTAAATCTGGCCGAAATTGCAAAAGAAGACTTGGCTAAAAACAAAAAAGTACCTGATTTGATCAAAAATCAACTGGAACATTTCACCGAAAACATGTTTTTGATCGATCACTTGTTTTTGGACTTTGAGTCGGCTGATTTGCTCAAATTCAACCCTACCCATACCGATACCAAAGACTCGGGACAGATAGGGCAAGACTTACTCAAAAGCTTTATGCAATTTTATCTTGAAGACCTCATCAAGGATGGCAATCCATTCATCTTGGGCTATTCGGTCTCTACTACCGATCAGTCTCAACCCAAAAGCGACCAAAAGGTACCAGACACTTTGCGCCCGGTAGGCACCACTTTTACCCTGTTTGAAGACCCAGAAAATCCTGATTTATCCAATCTTAATTTTGTATTGGCTACCAAGGGAGGCAAAGGCGCAATTACTGGATCACCCGGCATATTTGATACCAATTGGTTTAGCCCCAAAAGTAAGACTCAAGCCAAGATGATTACCTCATCGCACGACTTGATAGAAGCGTTTATCCTCAAACCCTTTTACAACACATTGAAAAAAGGAGTGCATGACCAAATCAGTAAACACCTCAAAATTACTGAAAATAACAGTTATGAAGCAGGTAAAAAGCTGGCTCGAGAAGGAATAGATTACACCATTTCGGATGTAAGCTCAGGAGACGACCAATACGTGAATGTTTATCATGTAGCTTACGACAACTCCCCCGCTGAAGCGGAACTTCATTTTAGTGGCCATATGTATTTCAAGAAAAACGTGAGCAAAAGCCTGGGTTGTCATGCCGAGGCATCTGCGGAAGCCAAGATTGAATGGGCCGCTACGATTACCATTACGACCACCAAAAATGCCCAAGGCGAACCCTCACTGCAAATCAAGAAAAGTACCCGCATCATCAACCACTCGCATCATCATTCTACCAATGGCTGTGCTGACACCATTGCTTGGATTGGTAAGGCGTTGAAAGGTATTTTCCAGGCCTACACACATATGTTAGATCTGGGTTTTCTGGCCAATGCATTTTCTGGAGTACTGAACCTCAATGTGCCAGGAATAGGCAATGTAGGGCAGGTATTTGGAAACTTCAAAAATGCCTTGGGTACCTACATTATTTTACCCGCGGGCGATATTTTCTTGTTCAAAAATCCATCGCTAGACGAATTCTTCAACTTTTATATGGATTTGACCCTACCCGCTAAAAACACTTCTTCAAACAATAACTAAGCTACCCCATGAAACAAATAGATAATATATGCCTCGAGGCACTGGGGCTGAAAGATACCCAAGAAATCAACGTCAATGTCAATGGAGAACTCATGAAGAACATGCAAAAAGCATCTTCTATAACGCCCTCCCAAGACATAGACATTGTGCAAGATTCGCAGGGCAATGCCCTCATTTTTTCTATTGGAGAAGACAAACATTTGAACCTGGCCCTGCCTACCAATGGTTCGGCCACGGGGTACAAAACCCTCAACCTAACGCAGTCGATAGCGGATATTGAATCGGTACAGCATTTTGACATCATTCAAAATCAAAAAGGTCAAATTTCGTTGGTTTTTGCCTATCAGGAAAAAGAGAAACATAATACATTGATCAAGGCTGCTTATGCCATCTCCAACGATTTGAGCAAAGTGAATTGGGAAACGCTCAAAAGCTTTGCCTCTACCATTGAAGGTATTGACGAACACTTCATCAGTGAGAAGATCATTTTGGGGGCTTCAGATACCGGTCGTCCACTCACCATTATAGCGGGGAGCATTCAAGAGCAGGAATCTTATTATTTGATCAATAACCACAAAGTAACGCAACTTGAGCTGCCCGAAAATGTGCATAAAGACAATTTGATCGACCTCAAAATTGGGTATGCTTTTGGGCAAAAGGCTTTTTATTTTTTGTACAATATTGGGGAATCTCAAACTCTAGAGGCCACTACCCTACCCGATGCTTTTCAAGGTTCAGAGACTTATAATTACAGCCCTCATTATAAAAATGTTCCGGCCGATCTCAAATTCAATTGTGTAGCCCCCGTGGTAACCAGTAACCACCCCAACCCCTTCAATATGTCTTCGGATATTTTTGTAGGTACCGACCAGGGCATCCAGGTATTTCCAGGGGGGTATGTCAACCAGCTAGAAACCATTACCGACCAGGTAAAAGATGTACACCAATTGGTAGTAAAGCAAGATGAAGATAGTGTCGTCATTTGGGCGGTGGCTTCGCCCAATCAATTGTACTACATTTATGGCCAGAAAGCACCTGACCACAAAGGAGGCAATCAATCACAAGCCATTACCTGGAATGATCCTATCTTGTTTGCCAGCGATGTACTGCATATTGCACCCATTCGCTCTTTCACCAAAAAAACCAATGACTTATACGTTGTAAGTCAAGCAAAGGAAATCGTTCATCATTGGCAGGATCCTGACACAACCGTTTGGAGCAAACGCACGATCAAAATTAAGGATGAGGAATATTTGCTCAATCAAAACACCTACACTACTCACATCAATTTTGGGGATGATCAGGGAACTATCTTACGGAATCAGACCATTCGTCTCACCAGCTCCATCTGGGTATATGCTCAGGTAAATGGCAAAACGTACAGCCTGGACAAAGACAATCCCGCGATGATTCCGATTGACGCCATGGGCAATGTTACCATTGTGAACATGGCTTCGGATATTTCTTCTCCAGTTTATCATGTTGAAAGCGGTTTTTTTAGTGAAACCATCAACATTTATCCCAATGGACATATTCTCAAAGGACTGCAAGACATCAAGTCGGGGGATGATTTACGGAATGCCCAAACTCAAGATGGCAAACCCGTGCTTACCCAGCAACTGAACGACAATACCGCCAATGGCATTGCCCAAAATATGGGGCACATCAGCAACACTGCGGCCAAACTCACCGAAGGAAGTTTCGACAACGGGAATGTATTTGTATCGATATCGCACAATAGTAAAAAGCATACCGGAAAGCTGGATGCCAGTCACCTACCCAATGGATTTGTGGGCGGTATGGCACTCAAAAGTGGGCAATGGCACCCCATACAACATACCGCAGGTACCATGTTGGCCGGAGGCTCTTTTTTGCATCACGTCAAAACCTTTGCCGGAGATGCGCTACATTGGGTGGGACACGAATTTGAATCAGGCATTGAAGATGCTACCAAAGGCATCATCAAATTACAAGATGGGGTCAGTTGGGCACTGCATAAAGTAGGCGATGTACTCCACTTGGTACTCACCCTTCAGGACAAAATCCTCAGCATTGCCTTGAATACTTTTCTAGTCGCTTTCAAAGCCCTCAATTGGGTGCTGAAGTTGGTAGGCATAGACCTGACCGTCATTTTGAAGTGGTTGGGGCATTTGTTTGGTTGGGATGCTATCTGGAAAACCCATAAAGTAATTGCCCGGGTGACTACCAATGCCGCAGACACGGTGGTAAAGCACGCTGAAAAGTATACTGATAACATCACAAGTTTTTTAGAAACTCAGCTGGACCACATTCTGCCTCACTTTATGGCGATAGATGCTGGGGAACATGGGAAAACGCCGGTGAAACATCATCACTCACCTTCCTTTTTGCATTCTTCGGCAGGCAATTGGATATTTCACCATATTTTACATACTGGTTTTTTATCAGGAGGGCACAGTAGCTCTACCGAAGGAGGTGATTTTTTCAGCCTGTTTGCGAAAGAAATCATCGAACCCGCGCTTTTGTCTATTATCCACGACGTAGAACAAGACATCAAAGATGTTGCTCGCTTGCTCGATGGCAACATCGAGTCAGTCATTGACTT
>CALDJV010001010.1 GCA_937899305.1 uncultured Cytophagaceae bacterium | reverse complement strand
TTCAAACTCATTACAGGAAACGAAACACCTGACAATGGTAACTTTGAAGTAGGCTCTACAGTAGAAGTAGCGTACGTAGATCAAGAACACGACGATTTGAACCCAGAGCATACCGTATTTGAGGCCATTTCGGGAGGCAATGAAATTATTCAGTTGGGTGCTAAGGAAATGAACGCTCGGGCTTATGTAAGTCGATTCAACTTTGCCGGAACCGACCAACAAAAGAAGGTAGGCCAGCTTTCGGGAGGAGAACGCAACCGAGTGCATTTGGCCATGGCCCTCAAGCAGGGTGGTAACTTGATTTTGCTCGATGAACCTACCAACGACTTGGATGTAAATACATTGCGAGCCTTAGAAGAAGCCCTCGAGAACTTTGGAGGCTGTGCAGTTATTATTTCTCACGACCGTTGGTTCTTAGATCGCATTGCTACCCATATCTTGGCATTTGAAGGAGATTCACAGGTATATTGGTTTGAGGGTAATTACTCTGACTATGAAGCCAATCGCAAGCAACGTCTGGGTGACGCCGAACCTACTCGTATTAGATATAAGAAATTGCAATAAACTTTATTGTTGCATTATCTATAATGGTCAAATGACAGCGCAACGCGTAGTGGTTTGACCATTGTTTTTTTCAGAAAAACCATCATGAAAACATTTGAACTTGCACTCCAGTATATTATGCCTATTGGGCTTACTGGCGACGGACAACGGTCTATTCATACTGTATTGGCAGGTACGATTTTATCTGGCGCTCTTAACTTGCAAGATTCATTGTACTTTTTCTTAAAAGATGGTAGCATCCAGCAAGCCGGGATTCGTATCATTGCCGCCTCTATTGCCGAAAGGCGCCTTCCCAAAGTAGTAAGTAGTGTATCAGTAGAAGAAAACTGGTTTGCCTGTGATGTGGCGATTAGTTTCCACCCCAGCAAGACTTATCTCATTGTACCTTATCAGGTAGTGTGGGCAGAAGCGCCTAGTCAGGTGGAGTAAGGTGTCAATTTGAAGCATTTTTATGGTTGGAAATCAAGGTTTTTTTGAGTAAATTTAAAGGTAGTTTCATCCTTTATTCCGTAGTATATGCCAGTAGAATTCTTACAATTATTAACCGGCTCTAGTGCCAGTATCACCGTTTATAAAACGGCCAAAGATTTTATATCCAAAAAACCAAAGATCCTTCAAAATCTCACCAAAAATCGCCAAAAAATTGCCATTTTAGGAGCCGGAGGAGTTGGTAAAACGAGTATATCACTTACATTAGCAGACAAAAAGAATGAAATTTCTTTTGAATATCAATCCTCTCCTAATGTAGAAAAAGAAAAGTTTAGTAATTGTATTTTATTAGTACAAGCTGGACAAGAAAGAAGAGTTGAGAAACACTGGGAACAATTTCAAACCGAACTAAATAACGGAGCAATTCAAGGATGTATTAATGTAGTAGCTTATGGTTTCCATTCAACTGAACAATCTTCAAAAGCAGAATTTGATTTCTACTCATCTGGTATGAGCCATCAGGCGTTTATACAGCATTATACCGATTTGCACCAACGACGTGAAATACAACTTTTGAAAGAATTGAAACATTCTTTGAAAGGTTTCAAAAAAGAGTTGTGGATTTTGACTTTGGTAAACAAACAAGATTTATGGTGGTCTCAGCAAGATGAAGTGAGGAAGTTTTATACTGAAGGCTCTTACAATAACATTATAGAAGAACTAAGGGGAAAAATAGGGGATAATAATTTCAATCATGAATATATTTCTATGTCTCCCATTATTCATAACTTCAAAATAGGATCAGAAATCCTACAGCCAAATGAAAAAGGGTATGACCAATTACTACAAAGAATGAATGAATCCAAAGTATTGGAGACTATCAATGGATTGATAAAAAATTAACTTATGGGAAATATAAATAACATCAATATAGAATTTAGAGAAGACGAATACCAGGATATTGTACATGTAATGGATAGTTATACCCAAAGGTTAAGATCACTCTACGTTGCTAAAGAAAAATTACGTCGAGATAAAATCATTTGGTTGGCGAGCCTTATAATCATTCTCTTCTTATCGGTATTTTCAGTATATGAACTCTCAAAATTAAACTCACTTCCAGTCAGAGAATTGTTAACCGGGGTACTCATCGCTACCTCAGTATTGTTTGCAATCCCTACTTTTATTTATTTACATCAAAGCTCTAGAACCAGTTTGTATGATACAGTAAATGACACGAGGGAAATCGTGTATACTCGGAAACAACTTGTAAAATTCATGAAGTACGTTTCTCAAGTATTGGATCACAATACTTTTTCACCCCCCAAAAAATTTCTCATGGATGTGAAACTGAGTGAAGCAGAAGAAGTGATTTTTTTGACCGAAAAATTTTTCAAAAAACATTCTAATGATCCTTCTCAATTAAAGAACTTTCAGGCTAAAAATGAGCAAGTACAAACACCTACTACTATCTCTGTGGAGCAACTACAAGCCATTATACACCAAGTCCAGAAAGAGGTTGAATTTGAGCAACTACAAGCCATTGTACACCAACTCCAAAAAGAGGTTGATTTTTTAAAAAACAAGCAACAAAATAACTTGGAAACTGAATGCAATTACGAATCAAATATAGCAGACAAACCCACTCCTGAAAACCCTAAATCTTAATTTCTACTCACGCGATACCCAAAAGCATACACTTCGCACTCCACCCGGTAAAAATTACCCCTTTTATAAAAACAGGTAATTATACCCGCTATTTATTCTAAATATATGGCCACCTTTGACTTAACGATTCGCAACGATAGGCTGATTTAGAAAGCCTTGAGTAGCGGAGAAAATACAATGAATCAATCAAAAATACATTCACAATTACTCGATGATCACGCCTTGTTCATCAAATAAAGTAACTTTGATTCTTCAGTTATGCCTTTGAAAGCCATCATTGAGATACTACAATGATGGCTTATTTTACTTAAGTTGGTAACTGTACTCGAGCAGATCTCCTCATTGCTTGACTCACTATACTTCTGGTCTCACCCTTATCAATTTAGAAAGTTGGTACATTTTCATTATTTACCAACCCCTGATGCAGCGCATAAAAAACCAATCCAGCCAAATTGCGGGCTCCGGTTTTGGCAAATAAGTTCTCTTTGTGTCCTTCTATAGTACGTTTAGAAACAAATAATTTCTCGGCAATTTCTCGAGCAGTAAATTCCTGACAGAGCAATTGCAACACCTCTTTTTCCCGACTGGTAAGCTTATTACAAATAAAGTTAGGTTTGGGTACCTCTGATTTGATCTGGGTACGCAGTGTTTCTAGTTGGTCTTTATGCCAGTAAAACCCTTGATTGTTCACGGTATTGATTACTTCCAGCAAATGTTCTGGGGAAATTTCTTTGGGAAGAAATGCACTGGCTCCCGATTTTAGAATATACCCGGTAAGTGCAGTATTGTAATGAGAAGAAATGACAATGCATCGTATCTCGGGATATTTTTTATTGAGCCACTCAGCAATCTTTGCTCCATCGCTGGGCTGCATCTGGAGTTCTAAAATGACCACATCGGGTAATACTGGTTGATCAACAATTTTATTTTTCAAATCCTCTTCACTGTTGGCAGTAAAGAGGCATTGAACCCTGGATTGTTTGTTTAAAAAGTTTTGAAGCAGTTTTAAAAATAATTCCTCTCTGCCTACTAAGACGATTTTGGATGTATACATAGCAAGAACATGACTGTGTTTAAAATTGATTGGTATTCCATTATTATCAAGTCGAAACGACTTGATAATCTTCAATGGGTATTTTTATCTAATAAACCATTAGTGAGCGGTACATTATTTGTCAA
>CALDJV010001009.1 GCA_937899305.1 uncultured Cytophagaceae bacterium | reverse complement strand
AAATTTCTCTGAGATCGAGGGGTAGAACTCCATGATGTCAAAAAGAATAAAGATAATCATCAAGATATTTCATACTATTATGACCGTCTTCCTCCTTTTGTATTTGACTATCGAGAAGGTAGCTTTGCCTACATAGATGATTTTCAAAATAAAAATGTCCCTTCATCTTTTTACCGAATTCGAAAAAGTTATGAAAACAATAAACATGGATACATAAGAGCCTGGAGCAAGAACCCAAAAGATGAGCGACAAATCGAAGTTGTATTATTTACTTCTAAAAACAAAGCTATCATTGTGGTTAATCGTTTAAATTCTAATCAATATCCTGTATTTTTAAACTTTAAAAAAGATTTTGATTACCATGATAAGGCTAATACCTGGCAGACCATCAATGATGGACAATTCTTTCCAGAGATTAATCAAATCAATGATTCTCGTAATATATTCTTTAAACTCCCTGAATATGGTACTACTATCCTAGCTTGTAGAGACACTGCCAAATTTATTGCTGACCCAGACAAGTTTTGGGCAGATAAACAACAGCATCACCCCAAAGAAATCATCAAAATAGACTGGGATATTAATCAAGGGAAGTTTTTTGTAAAATAACGGGATGCTACAATTATGAACAAAATTTTATTTTTCTTAACCCTATTGAGCTGTTTATCTTGTAAATCAAAGATAAAAGAAAAACAATCTTCTAGCACAGTTCAGGTAGTAAAGGATAATTTTGATCGCTCAGGTTATACCAAAAATTTACAAATATGAACAAATCCCCCTTAACCATAATGCTACTGGTAGTGCTTACATTATATAAATGTTCTCCGAGTGGAAAACACAATGATGATAAGATTAAGCAAGTATCAGACAACAAAGATACAATCAGTTATAACAACAAATCAGACTCTAATAAGCAGGATACTTTACAATCTATTTTTGCATACTTACAAAATGCCCAATTCGCTGAGTTTGTTTCTAACTTCAAACTCAATGACTTTACTCAAATAAAAAAAGCATCAGTTATTCAAGAAGGAATCCCTATTGACAAAAAATACATTCAGTCATTTATCACCTCACCAGGCAAAATAGAAGGTACATTTAAAGGTCAAAAAGAAACCGGACATGTTTTTGACTATAATGTTTGTTTTGAAAGCAACACAAAAAAATATGTAGGCTTATTGTTTAGTCATCAAGTGTTTACAGAAAGTTTCCTGATTTTGGCTACCTATACTACATATGGGGAAATGATCAATGCACTTGTGCTGGAAAATCAAATGCCAGGGCAGAAAAGGAGAGATTGGTCTATTCAAAACCAAGAGATTGTTATCAGTGACTACCCCATCTCAGATGCCACTCATACCCCACTCATAAGTAAATACAGGATAGATGAAAGTGGGAAGATAGTTTTGATCTCTGCTCCCAAAAACACGGTGCTTTCTGAGCGTATTCAAGATCAATTACTAGCCCAAGATTATAATGTATTATTTAGAATACATGAAATGAAACAAACCAAGCTCTCGGATACAACCCATCTCTTGTATTATGATTTGGGAATTAACCATATACCCTTGTTTTTATCTCAAGCAGATCAGCTCATCAATCAAATCGCCTTACCTTCCTCCCTGATGCATACCAAGTTTGATTCAGTTGCTCTGAAAGATGTTACTGGAGATCAGCAACCAGAATTATTATTGTATACTAAAGATACCCGCAAACTCTTTCACGAAGGCAAACACTTGTATATTTTTCAGTGCCCATTTACCAACGATAAAACCAAACTTATTCTGAAACTCACCTTGGAAGATGTACAAATGACTGACATGACTTATACTCAAGGAAACATAATCTTTGAACTCACTAAGCTGAATTTTCAAGAAAATGAAGCAGGTTACAACATCATTTTAAAGGGAATTAGCTATCAAGTCACTGGGCAACCAGATGTAAAAACCAACGAAAAACAATTGGAATATCAGTATCAATGGTCAATAGATACAGAGAAGTTTATAAAATTAAAGTGATATGAATAATGCTGATGGAATGTAAATTAAACCACATCAAATGCCAGCTTATTTTTCTGGCATTGTTTCTTTTTTTTATAAGTTGTACTTCAAAAAAAAGCACAACACAAAAAACTAAAGACGATACGCTGACAACTACTGAAGAACAATCGGATAGTAGTCAATCAGATACTATAAATAACACTTCTGATAGTAGTAAAATACCTCCCCATATCCTACTAATGAATGAAGATAGCCCATTGTTAGGCAGTTCTACTGGGATATTAAGTACATCAGAAGAAAGGTCAAAGTTAATATATCCTTTGATTGCTGGAGGAGGGGACATATTTCAAAAAGTAAGCCTTGACTTCGAAAACAAAAATCAACTTAAACTTCGTACGCCCCAATGTGCCATAGATTATCAATTGTTTTATACAACAGGTAAGCAACATTTTTGGGTAGTATATGAAAAAATACGCAAAGGTAAATGGCGGTTTCGCTTACTTGAATCAGACGGGCAGACGGTGAAGAAAATATCACTCAGAAAATTTTGCCCAGAATTATTTGATAAGCCGTCTTTCTTTGAGGACGAAGCTTCTATGATTCCCCGCTATTTTTCCTTAGATTCTTTGGGTTTTCGTGCCAAGTCTACCAATAAAATTATTTTACGTTGGACAGGAACTCAATTTAAAGTCAACCAACCACATTTGAGTGAGTTTTATAAAAAACAAGGAGTAGTGTTAGTGACTAACTCCAATTGCAAAGGATATGAGCTGGGTAACATAGGTGAGGTCGAGCTGGCTCCACCGCTATTAAAAGCATTACAAACAACCCAAGTGGCCTCATTATCTCCTCAGAAAAAGTATCTAACCTATCTAAAGGAAAACAAGTTGTACCTCTATCATTTTTCTGACAAAAGTTTGCGCGTCCTCATGGAGCTATCAAAGCAGGTCAAGGGAGTATCACACGCCAAGTGGGCTGCTAATGAAGAAAAACTAGCATTTATTCAATTAACCTCTTCTGGCACCTCAGTAGTGGCTATAGACTTGAGCAAGAAAGATTCTACGACCAGACAAACGCAACAAGTGGCCATTCGATATCAGCCAATACCCGATTGCAGGCGTATACAGGCAGACTTTGACTTTTTCGATGATCATACACTTCAATATGTGCCTTCAAAAAAAAGTATTTTTTCTTATGCGCTACTTCATTTAAATCAAAGAAGCCCCCAAGATCAATCCCCAAAGATTGTTTCTGTGGGGTATAATGGTCTGGAAAACTATTATTATACTTTAAAAAATACTCCCAAAACATTCAACGAAATACCACAAGAGTTAATCAGGTATTCAAATTTTTTGAAGCCTCAAATTTCTCCTGATGGTAAGAAATTATATTATTTTGGTAAGGTAGGACAAAAGTCTCAATCCAAGTATAACTTTAATGTACAGTATATACAGGAGGAGGGTACGCCTTTAAATACGTTACTTTTGTTCGATTTTAACCCCAAAACTGACAACTTCTCCCCTATTATTTGGTCACCTGATGGGAAACGATTTGCATTTGTAAAACTCTCCCAAGTTTCATTAGCCCCTAAACTTAAAGAACCTACTACATTATATGTTTTTGAAGCAGGAGCAAAAGAAGTCGGTTTATTGGTTGAAAAAAATATACCAATCAATTATCGCTGTAAGATGGGGTGTGTTACCAAGGCAGGTACCGACTTTTGGTTTAAGGATGCCAAAACATTGTGTTACAAAAAATACCTGCCAGGAAATGACGGAAAAGAAGAAATAGTGACGATTTCTCTTGATTAACGAGTATTCAAAATAAATGAGTTTATTTATGAGATCA
>CALDJV010001008.1 GCA_937899305.1 uncultured Cytophagaceae bacterium | reverse complement strand
AACTTTAGGGATTTCTTACAAGTAAGACACTTTGGTGTTTACCCACTGTACGTCCTCAAACAAAGCTGAAAATTCGTCAGGCATTTATTATTCTAAAGGTTTGCCTCTTTCTTTGAGCAATAGTTTAGCAAAATGTACATCTTGAGGGTTCCATTCGCTGGGGGCTGCAATTACCTGCCTCAACTCTGGATTGGTAAAACGCTGCAAGTAATGGTTTTTAGGAACAGCATCAATCTGTTCGGCAGCCTTACGCAACAAATCATTCACATTGGCAAAATCTTCGGGCGATAATCGTACCTGCCAACGGGCCTGCAAGTGCTCACCAATGATGGCGTCACCCAATAGTTCACGCATTTCTTCTATGTGATAAGGAACCTCAAATTCTTTCAAAAACTCCAAAAGTGGTTGGGCTTCTTCGAGGGTGAAAAAAGACTGATAGGTTTCAAAATATTGGTCATCTGAAGTGGTATTCATAATTTACAAGAGATAAGTTTAGAGTAGAGGTTTTCTTCATATAATGACGTTATAATTAAGTTGAGCCACTATGGGCCATCCAATGTTTGATTCCTAGTTGAGTAAACAACAATGCTTTGAGTCGTGCCTTGCGTCAAGTTTCATTCGGTAGTCTGTTTGGCAGCTTTTCCCTTTCGAATGGCCCAACGCAAATAACGCATCATTAAAAAACCGTACCCAAGTCCTACCAAAAAACCCAGTAACATCCGGCGTCTTAACAAAGGAATGAGGTCGTTATTGATATGATGCAATTTGTAGTTTTTAGGCAATTTAGTGGCGTCAGTATATTGACGAAACACTTCTATGACCTTTCCAATCGGAGGTTTTTTTTCCAAAGTAAACATAGACAGGGCGCCCGCAAAACCAAAAGCTACAACAAATAACCAATGAATGAGTTTCATACGTAAATCCTTTTTTTGCAAATATACTAATGAAAAATCTTTCTTCGTCCATTAAACTCCATCCCTTATTTTCAGTCTAAACTATAAATTTTAAGATAATGAAATATTTGCTCATTCTTTCTCTTCTTTTATCATTATTTATAACTGGTTGTCAAAATAGCAACGAAGTCTTGCCCGACTCCAACCCATCTACTGATACTACTTTGTATTTTCCACCGACCAGCAACAATACCTGGGAAACCATTTCTCCTGAAAGTTTGGGTTGGAATACGCAAGCCCTCTCCTCCCTTGAGAGTTATTTGGCCAATGCCAACACCAAGGCTTTTATTCTCTTGAAGAGTGGCAAAATTGTGATAGAGCAGTATTTTGGACAAAACCTGAGCAATCAACCCTTCACTGCAACCAGCAATTGGTATTGGGCATCGGCGGGTAAAACCTTGACCGCGTTTTTGGTAGGCAAAGCTCAAGAAGAAAACCTGCTCAATATCAATGATCGCAGCAGTGATTATTTAGGGGTTGGATGGACAAGTTTAACCACCACCCAAGAAGCACAAATTACCATCAAAAATCAACTGACCATGACCTCCGGCCTCAACGATGCTGCTCCTAATAGTGATTGTACTGATCCTGCTTGTCTTACCTATTTGGCCGATGCTGGTACTCGCTGGGCTTACCACAACGCCCCTTATACCAAACTAGATGGGGTCATCGAAGGAGCCAGTGGCGTAAGCTTTAGCAATTACTTCAAGGCGCGCTTGGGTGATCAAATTGGGATGGGTGGTTTTTGGCAAAAAATTGGGGACAACAATGTATATTTCAGCACTCCTCGAGCCATGGCCCGGTTTGGGTTATTGATGTTGAATAAGGGCAAGTGGGACAACCAAACCATCCTGACAGATGAAAACTATTACAATGCAATGACTAATGCCTCCCAAAACATCAATCTTGCTTATGGTTACCTATGGTGGCTCAATGGTCAAGCATCGTTTATGATTCCAGGCTTACAAACGGTATTTCCGGGCAGTATTTCGCCCAATGCACCTGCCGAAATGATTTGTGCCATTGGGCGAAATGGCCAACTCATCAACATTGTCCCTAGTGAAAACCTGGTAATGATTCGCATGGGCGATAATCCCGACAATGCGTTGGTACCCATTACCTTTCAGAATGAGCTCTGGGAAAAGCTTAAGGAGGTCATTCAGTAATCAGATTCGTTTTTTATTTCTGATAAACCTACTTGATTCAACATAAATTTCATCTGAAACGCCTCGTTTTTCGTTATATTGACGGTGAGACTTCAGTGCTCGTGAGTTTAGTGAGTAACGCGTTCGCAACAACTGTCGGTTTTTCTCTGCTACCTGAACCGCTGGACTTCGTTATTTTTATTGCCC
>CALDJV010001007.1 GCA_937899305.1 uncultured Cytophagaceae bacterium | reverse complement strand
GAGCAATAGCTCGCCAAGACTCCGTTTAATTATTATCATATTTGCGAAAATAATAGTCGCCTCGCGCAACCATTTAACCATAGAACAATGAGCGCAGCGGAACAATTTAATATATAGCAATTTAATTATAAGCAGAGCAATAAAAAATCAAGGAACTCTTACAAAAAACGAGGTAGTGTCGGCATTGATGCAGGTAAAAATGCCCAATCCATTGCTCAAATTGGTTAAAGGTTCATTCAGATTACGAGAATCTTGTTCAGCGCTGTTGTATAAGTCTACATATTCTTGATTGACCTTAAACAAGATGACCCGATGGGTACCATACTCTACCAAAAAAGCCCCTACCAGTTGTCGATTATCACCTCTAATAGGATCAGTAGGCAATAGTGTAGCCAGGCCCCCGCCGTCGCTAGGGTTGATACGTGGAGGGGATACCTCGATATTCTCGACCAATACAAAATGATAATTCTGATCAGGATTGGTCCAATTGATCTCTAAATCTTCAGTTTGCCGATTGCCAAAATCAATGATGCTGCGAATGGGAGCAATCCGTAAAGTGTCTTTGGTCAACGACAATCCAACTGGTTTTTCAGGTGCAATGGTAGAAGCCGTAATGACTTGATCTTGGTATTTTACTTCCAGGTCGTAACGGTTACCTGTGGTAATGACCAAGTCGGTACCTGGATAGTGGTAGTAACCTGAATCGCCTGCCGAGAGGGTCAATAGGTAACTTTGGCCATTGGAGGTAAGACGAACTTGGGCATTGTTGATTGGAACAGGGTCGGTCGTATTTTGACCCACGGGTACCAGTTGGGTTACCCTGATATTGGCAACGGGTTGGTTTACATACAAGTAGGCTTCTACTACTGCAGTATTGGGAGTAAGATTGTCTGCATTGTCCTGACAAGCTACCAGTATTAATGATACAATCATCCAGAAAAACAAATATGGAACTTTGAGGAATCGCATGACAGCTAAAATTTCAGGTTAAAAAATAAATTTGGAGTAAAGCCTAAATAGTTGATATCAGTCTCTATTACTTCATTTTCTATAATGTCAAACTCTTTGTACCAAATGTTTTTTTGGTTGTATAAGTTGAATATCGAAATACCCGCACTGGCTTTGGTTTGGTCGGTGAGGTTGAACTTAAAAGTGACCGACAAATCCATTCGTTGGTAGGCCGGCAAACGCAGGGCATTTTTTGCGCTGATATTGAGGTAATTGTTCGAGGTGCCATCCAAAAGTGTTACATTGTAGCTTCCTACGGGGGCGGTGTAGGGCTTGCCTGTAGCGTACATCCAGGTAGCCGCAAATGTCCATTGCCCCAATTTTAAACTATTGACAATTTTAAACTCATGGGTTTGGTCGTGGAGCGCGGGATATTCTTCAGGGCTGATTCCCGGGAAATTGTATCTTACCTGGCTGAGGGTATAGCCAATCCAGCCACTGTAAATACCCGTTTTTTTCTGAATCAAAAACTCTACTCCTTGGGCATAGCCAGTACCACTAAAAAATAAGTTATTGGTATTGATTGTTTCACTGGTAGGGGTAAGTCGGAGGGTAAACTCTGACAACCCCGTCATGTCTTTGTGATAGGCCTCCACATCAAACAAAAACAAAGGTGTTTCGTAGCTAATGCCTACAATATAATGGGTGGAATTACTCACTGGGTTGTCTTGGTTATTGGCCAAAAGCCAAAAGTCCCGACTTCCTTGTGAGATATCTTCCCTTACAATCCGGTTCATAAACTGATAATACTGCCCCCAAGCTGCTTTTAGCTTTATGCGCTTGGTGGCTTGAAAACTGGCCGAAGCCCTGGGTTCCCAATAGTATTGGTTGGTGACATCAAAATGATTTCCCCTGACCCCAAAATTTAAGGTCAAAGCAGGAGTGATTTTCCACTGATCTTGCAAATAAACTGAGGCCAGTACACCGGTTCCATCTCGTTGCAAAATGGGTACGCTATCGTTCAGTGAATAGTCATAAGTAATGTCGTTGTAAGTCACCTGCAAACCAAATTTAAGACGATGTTGGGACGACAGGAGCCATTCATTGTCAATTCTGGTGGTCACATCTTGCAAGCGGTTCTCCTCAAGGGTACCAATCGTAAACGTAAAACTACTGGTATCCGACCGGGCAATCGTAATGTCAGTATCTCGGTCACGATTGCTAAAATAACGGGAATAAGCCACTACTGTATTGGTATAAAAGCGACTGTTCCATTGACGGGCCCATTTGAGACTGGTACCCTGATTTCCCCAATTGCTTAAATCTTTAGTGTCAAAAATAATGTCCAATGATGGAAGCACAATGCTTACCTTGCGTGAATTGTCCAGGTTGTCTTCTCCATTATAATACGACAAGGCGATCATATCTTTAGAAGTAGGTCTAAAAGAAAGCTTGGCGTTGAAGTCATAAAAGTAAAAGGAAGGTTCATTTTCTACCTTTACAAAGCCGCTTTCATCAGGAGTATCTGCGGCATTGGCTACCAGGTCAAAAATATTTTGAAACAAATTGCTTTTGAGAATATCGGTATAGGAGCGCCTTCCGGCAATCAATAAACTGGCCTTGTCTTTCAGAATGGGAACCTCTATGGTGGCATTGGCGCTCAACAAACTTACCCCTCCTTCGACTCCTACTTTTTGGGTATTGCCACTTTTGCCGGTGAGCTCCATCACACTGGATAGTCGCCCGCCAAATTGGGCATCAAAGCCTCCCTTGTAGAGCTGAATGTCTTTGATGGCATTGGAATTAAAGGCGCTAAAAAAACCATAGAAATGATCTACCTGGTACACCGTGAACCCATCCAATAAAACCAAGTTTTGGTCAGGAGTCCCCCCTCGTACAAACAAACCCGCTGAAGTTTCGTTGGTTCCGCTTACCCCTGGTAGCAGTTGCATAGAGCGGAAGATGTCTTTTTCGCCCAAACTTGGTAGCGTCGCAATTTGGGCGGGCGAAATTGAAATCTGACTGATGTTTTCCGAGACCTTCATCAACTGATCCTTTTTATCGGTGATGACCACCTCCTTAAGCTCATTATAATCAGGGTTGAGTTGAATGACCAGTTGGGTTTTGGTCATTTCGGGGGTGAGGGTAATTTTGGTGGTTTGGTATCCCAAATAGCTAATGATCAATACGCCATTATCGGGGACATTGAGCAGGGTAAAGTAACCATCGGTGTTGGTACTGGTGCCATTGTTGGTGCCTTGTACCCCAATGGTAGCGTAGGGCAGGGTTTCACCGCTCAACTTGTCTTTGATGATACCAGTAACTGTGCGGGTGTTTTGAGCCTTGAGCCTTGGCGAGTACAGCAAAGTAGCCAAGCCCAGTACAAATAGAAATAGGGGAGAAGTTTTCGAGTTCATTTTAGAAAGTTTAACTCTATAATTTAGCATGAAAAAATTGGATTATGAACTGTTTGAAAAAGAATATTGAGTACCCGATATTTCCAAAATGAGGTTTCCATTGTATCGTTGATCGAGCTACCAGCGTATTGATTAAAATTTTCTACCCTAGATGTTTGCTTATGATGAGAAAAATACGATGCAAGTGGTCAAGTTTAGCCCTTGGATTACTTTTCGTAACGGTCACTATTCAAGCACAAGACTCATTGTCAAAGAAAGCAGAGGAGCATAGCCCTCATCTTGCCCTCGAGCAAAAACGCAATAAAAAACGTTTACGTAAGGTTATTTTGAGCGAATCGGCTCTGTATGCAGCCGAATTGGTATTCTTGCAGTTTATTTGGTACAAAAATCATAAAACCACCCCTTTTCATTTTTATGATGACAATGATGGATGGCTACAAATTGATAAATATGGTCATGCATTTGGGGCTTATCAAGAAACTGCCAAAAGCTATGAAGCATTGCGTTGGGCAGGGGTGAGCAATACCAAAGCGGCTTGGTACGGAGGGTTGGCTGGTTTTATGTTGCAATCCCAATTAGAGATTTATGATGCTTTTTACGAAGGATATGGATTTTCGGTGGGAGACGTAGCCGCCAATGCTTTGGGTTCATTACTTTTTGTGGTACAACAAACCACCCTCCGCGATCAGCCTGTAAAAATGAAGTTTTCTTACCTTCCTTCTGGATACCCCCAGTACAACCCTTTTTATTTGGGTGAAAATCAGCTACAAAGTTTTTTTATGGATTACAATGCCCATACCTATTGGTTGTCGTTCAATGTGCCAGGCAGCCGTAGGGAAAAGAGCTGGTGGCCAGCGTGGCTCAATTTAGCCGTGGGATACAGCGCCAATGGCATGCTCGATGAGTTTCGCAATCCTGCTTTCCTGCGTGGTCGGGCCGTACCCAATTTGCCTCGTTATCGTCAATTTCTATTTTCTCTGGACATCGATTTTTCCAAAATCAAAACCCGCAGCCGATTTCTCAAAAAAGTATTCAATTTTATCAATTTCTTGAAAGTACCTGCGCCTACTCTGGAATGGAACCGGGTACAGGGCACCCGATTTCATTTATTTTATTTTTGAGATTTCACTTGGTTTTACAGCACAAGGGTGACATTTCTTTTTTCTAACTGAGCGATTTGGTGTTTTACTTTAGTTGTCTCTAGTGGGTTATCTTGTAACTCAATGGTACAGTTGGCTACCGACGGATTATTAACCAATGCTTTTAGGTCGTCAATGTTGTTTTTCTGTAAATTTAAGCGTTGTAAATGAGGTAACTTTTTAGGCAGAAAGTCGACTTGCTCCAGCTGATTTTCTACTAAGTGTAGTTCTTTCAATTGATTCAAATGACCAATTGGTGACCAGTCCTGGACAGCTCTCATTCTAAAAGCCCCTTGGCTAATACCCTGAAGTTGTAAGTATTCTAAACTGTGCAAGTGACGAAGGGGGGCGATTTCATTTTCATCTATTTCGTGATTCAAAATCGTGAGTTTTTTTAGTTGGGTGGCAAACTGTAGCCCCTCCAGGTTAGTGGCATCTCCCTCAAGACCAAAAGTAAAGTGGTTGCGGGGTGGCGTTTCCTCTAGCGTCAAAGTATCTAGTTTCCACAAATGACGATAGGTGATCGAAGCATCATATGATAAATCTAATAATTCTCGGATAGATTCCTGAAGAAATTCATCGGGTATGGTCACCTTACGGTCTAGAATGAGGCTTCTAAAGCCATACTTGAGGCATAAATATATTTTAGAGACTTGGTCAGTCATTTTTTTATGCAAATCTCTGGGAACTCCTATCTTGCTCATAATCTGAAATGCAATATGATGATTTGCCTCATCACTGCTATTCAGTAACCTCTCAAGTTGGGGACGGTATTCAGTCTCAGCTACTAATTTATTCATTGTGTCAATGGGCTAATTGCGACTATTGTTCTGTGATAAAAATATGGATTTAG
>CALDJV010001006.1 GCA_937899305.1 uncultured Cytophagaceae bacterium | reverse complement strand
TTCCGATAATCCAAAAACTGCTCATTGACATCTATTTGCTTGAGCGATACCGTTGGTAGTCTTACTACCGGGTCAAAACTTTTGGTATCCAGGTTGAGCACCGATTTACCAGTTCCCCACCATAGCATTTGGTTTTGATCCAAAAACACGCTTTGAGATTCAAAATCGATGGCCTCGATACCGTCAGTCTGGCCAAATTGCTGAATGGTATACATATCCTGCACATTGATGGCCTTCAACCAAGACAAACGGTTCAAGCCCTTTTCGGTTCCTACCCAAAGTTTTCCCCTTCTGTCTTGAATAATGGACTTCACCAAGTTATCTGACAAACCTTCTTGAGTAGTATAATAAGTAATTTGCTGACCATCAAACCTCATGAGTCCTTGTGAGTAGGTACCCACCCACAGATACCCTTGATTATCTTCATACAATGCCATGATTACTGTATCACTGAGCCCTTCTTTTTCAGAATAATTCACCAAACTACGTCCGTCGTATTTACTCAGCCCTTGCTCAGTACCAATCCATATATTGCCTTGTTTGTCTTCCAACAATGCAGTAATCGCCATACGTGGCAAACCATCTGCAGTGGTATATTTGGTGAGTTGTTCACCATCATATTTATACAAACCCTGTCCTTGGGTGCCAATCCAAAGATTCCCCTGACGATCTTCCAACAATGCTCCTACAATGGTTTTGGGCAGGTAATGGGTCCTGGTATTGCCCTCATACTTTACTAATCCGCCAAATACAGCCAACCATACTGCTCCATTTTTATCTTGTAGTATGTCATAGGTGGGGCGATTCTTAAAAAATGCCGTGGAGTCAGGTATTGTAAAGTCTTGACCATCGTATTGTACCATTCCTCCTAACTGGGTAAGCAGCAGCAGTCGTTGTTGTTGGTCTTGCCAAAATGCTCTTACCACTTCTTCGGAGGCATTTTTTCGGACTTGGCGCTTGCCAAAAGAGTTAAAATTGCATTTGATAAGTCCATTTTTATAGGTGCCCAACCACAAGTTATCCTGCTCATCTTTGATCATTTTTAGGATGTGGTTCCCCGCTAGCCCTTCTTTATCGGTAAAATGGAAAAAATATTCCCCATCAAACTTATTCAGTCCCCCGTCTGAGGTGGCCATCCAAATATTGCCTTGAGTATCTTCCTCCAGTGCCCTCACTACTATTCCCGATAGCCCTTGAGAATGGGTATAATGAAAAAAGCGCTGACCATCAAATTTTACCACTCCCCTTCCATTCGAGCCAAACCACATATTGCCCTTGCGGTCTTCTAAAATAGCATATACCCTGGCTATGGGGAGCCCTCGTTGGTATGTATATTGCACAAATTGTTTACCGTCAAATTTATTGACTCCCTTGTTACTTGTACCCGCCCATATGTTTCCCTGACGATCTTCATAAATAGACTCTATATAATTTTCCGAAAGCCCTTCACGCGTCGTATAATACTTGACCTTGGCTCCGTCGTATTTTGCCAATCCCAAGCTAGAGCCCCACCAAATATTTCCTTTGCTGTCTTCAATAATAGGCCAAATACTGTTTTCGGTAGTGTTGGCGCCCTGCTTAAATACGGTCAAAGAATCTCCATCAAAACGGCATACTCCTTTGCCCATGGGGCTAAACCAAATATTCCCTTTACGATCTTCTAAAATGGCCCTTACATTGCCATTGGGTAGCCCTTCTTTACGGGTATAATGCACAAAAGATTTACCATCATAATAACTAATGCCATTGTAGGTGGCCAACCACAGCCCTCCATTTTTGCTCAGGCACATATCATATACTTTAGAGGAAGCCATTCCCTGTAGTACGTCCAGATTTTGAATATTGTATTTGGCCTGATCACGAAAAAACATGGGTTTGGCCTGTACCAAATTGGGTTGTTGCATGGCACTTTTCTTCCCTTTCATCACAACAGGTGAAACATCTACTGGAGTAACACTACCCGGCTTACCTTTTACAATTTCAGTACTATCTTTTAATGGATAAATGACAGGCTTTTTGGCTAAAAACCGATTTGTAAAAGCAGCGATTTTATTGCTCGTTTTGGTGGCTACACGGTACTTGCGTCCTTTGGGCATGGGCAATACAGTACCCTTAAAAGCGATGGGCTTTCCAGTAATCACTGTATCTCGTTTGGAAGTCACAATGGGTTTCACTGCAACTCCAGTCAATTGGTTTTTTACGTATCCTTGTCCTAGGTTCATTGGGTATGACTTCGGGGTTGGATACAAAGCAGGAATATCAATTTGATTGGTGTTTGTTTTCTTTTGGCAACTTGTCAACAGTATTCCTAACAAGACAATAATAATCAGTTTTTGCATGCGTTTTCAACAACAATAGGCTAATGGAAATAGATGATGCACACAACAGATCGAGTAATTGGACTCAATACAAGTCTAAAATGGCAGGTCGAATAAAAACTCGGTGTGAGTGGAGTGGGTGTTCAAAATCCTCATTGCTCACCTATTCATTAGCAGGTGTAATATAAATTGGTTACCTAATATCAACATGTTCGCCCCCTTCTATTTTATAAAACTGTTAATAGCTCCAATAG
>CALDJV010001005.1 GCA_937899305.1 uncultured Cytophagaceae bacterium | reverse complement strand
GATTTTTTGGGCAATATGCCTCTTAATCAAAATGCTTGCCGCTCACTAATGGTATTGGGGCCTAATTCTTCGTAACCAGTTATGATATACCCTTGGTCGGTTTGGTCAGCACTACGCAGGGCAATGATTTCAGTCACGAAAATCACATATCGACCTATATTGAGCGACTTTGCCCACATTTGCTCACCGTCAGCGTTGGTCTTGATCAAATGTAGTTTATACAATCCTTGCCTCCCAGCCAACAGGTAACCTCCCTTGGGGGTGGGTGCCATCGCAAAACCAGTTTCTTCCTCTTCGTGGGTGCCCAAGTATTTGGCATTGACTACTGAGGGGGCTTCGGTACGTGGAATGATTTGTATGCGTTGGCGGGTTGTATCGGTCAAGCCATTTTTACTTTGCGACTTGAAAGTGATCAATTCTACTTCATAAAAAAGCCTCGGCTCGGTATAAGTATGGACTGGGTTGCGCTTGGTACTTTCGGCTCCATCGCCAAACTTCCACAAAAATTGATCGGCGGTGCTACTACTTCGTTGGATAAACGCCACTGGAGATTGGGTTTGGCCCACAGCTACGGTCTCAAATTTTGCTTCCAACGCCACAAAAGGCTGCGGTTCGGGAAACTTGCATTGTCCGCAAAGTAGTAGCAGCAACAAACAACAATAGTACAAATGAATCAGGTTGAATTTCTGAGGAATTGGCATTTGAAAAGTACATTAAAAACTGCAGTGGACAATCACCCGCTGTCGGGGGAGCGCAATTCGCTTGGCTTGACCTCGCTCTCCTTTGATGTGGTACCAATGTGCCAAATCAGACGATAGGTGTTCGTTGAACAATGCTTTGATTCGGGATATTTTTTCGTAGACCGAATTATTGCATCGGCAAATCAACTCGGTGATGCGGTCTTTTATAAACTGGTTACGGTCTGGGTATTCCCAACAAAGGCGTTGGTACATGGTCACCAGTTCTTCTTGATGATTTCCCAGCTCATACAATGTAATCCCTTTGGGGTATTTCAAAAATAAACAGTATAGTATCTTGCATAAGCTCGTCATTTTAAGTTCTTCCCAGCGCTCATTTTTGAGCAGCTTTATTTTAAACTCCTCGTCAATTAATAACTGAGGCAATTGAGATGAATGAAGGTAATTTTGGTTTTTAGGTTGAGATGCCATCGTGCTAAGGATTAATGGTTTGTAAATCCTCGGCAAAATGCGCATTTGCCCCCCTTTTTGCTTCCCTATAAATAACCAAATTAAGGCCTCATCAGAACTGAGGAGATGCTTTGGTAATTTTTCTGATTGGCGCTCGTATCTCTCTTGTTTTCAGTGGCAAAGCTACTCCAAAAACGGCTCGCTATCTCAACTCTGCAAGGTAAAAGTGGGGTAAAGAAATCAAGTTCATCTTATATACTTTTGCTCACTCAACGTTTCCACAGTTTGTTGCCTATCAACCTTTCGTATACCGATTCTTTCATATGTTTGCCAATGGGAATCACCTTGTCTTTGATTTTTAACTGATTTCCATCCATTTGTTCAATGCAATCTAAAGCAACAATGTAAGAGCGGTGTACGCGCATAAAGCCATTGCCAGGCAGTAATTTTTCTACACTTTTTAACGAAAGGAGCGTCATGTGCTTGGCATTGTGGGTATGAATAAAAATATAGTCTTTCAGGCCTTCAATGAACAAGATTTCATCAAAATAAACCCGAATGAATTTTCTATCCGATTTGATAAAAAAACTATCGTCTTTGATGCTTATTTCCTCATTAGGCTGGTTTTGTTTCATTTCAAATTGTTCAAAAGCCTTGTTGGCTCCTTTTAAAAACCTTTGAAAAGAAATGGGTTTTACCAAATAGTCTACCACATCCAATTCAAAGCCTTCGATGGCATATTCGCGATAAGCGGTGGTAAATATGACCATTGGAGGATTGGAAAGCGATCTTAGAAATTCAATGCCTGAAATGCGTGGCATGTGAATGTCTAAAAAAACCAAGTCTACTGTGTGTTGCTGCAATACCTGGCTGGCCTCTAGGGCGTTTTTACAAATGCCGACCAGTTCCAAAAAAGGCGTTTCTGACACGTATTCGGCAATTCCTTCTCGGGCCAGGGGTTCATCGTCTACTACTAAGCTGTGTATCATACTGGTGAGTTAATAACATTTTCGGAATTTAATTGTATGTCAAGTTGTACTTTAAATACTTCTTGATCTCGTTCTATAGTGAGTTGATGATTTTCAGGATACATCAATTCTAATCTGCGTTGGACATTGACCAAGCCTATGCCGCTTTTTTGGTGAGTACCTTGAGCATCCTCTTGGTTTTCTTTTACCAATGTAAATGGGCGTACCTTGGGATCATAGCTATTTTCTACGCTGGCCTTCAACTGAAAGTCATTCGCTTTCACCTTGATCTTGATCCAATAACCATCGGCTTTTCCTTTGCCATGTTTAAAGGCGTTTTCTACTAGAGGCAATAATAACATGGGCGCAATGGGTTGTTCCAGCTTTCCAGTTGCCTCGAAGTCTAATTGTACCAAATCTCCCTGGCGAATTTTTTCTAGCTCACAATAGTTTTTCAAATACTTAATTTCTTTGCTCAGTGGTACTTCATGCTTGTTGGTGTCGTATAGTTGATGGCTCAGCATATCCGAAAATTGCAGCACCACTTCTTGGGATAATTCTGGATCTTTTTTAATTAAAAAATAGATACTGTTGAGGGTGTTGAATAAAAAATGAGGATGTATCTGGGTTTTGAGCAATGATAGTTCCGTTTCCAGGTTTTTTTGCCCCAATTCCAAAGTTTGTTTTTCTAGCTTCTGGGTATATTTTTCCTGGGTGTATAAGAGCTTCAAAAATTTCAACGTAGTGGACAAAATCAGCAAGGAGGCAATATCGGTCATCAAAACCAGAAGCCCCTGTTGGGTAACATAAAAAGGATTTTGGAGCAATAGGCCTACCAATGGGTAGGTAATGACTGGAATGTTGACCAAGGTGAGTAAAAATAACAGCGTAACGTATTTCCCATATTTTTTTGCCAACAAAAACCGGGGAATCAGGTAATACATATTGAA
>CALDJV010001004.1 GCA_937899305.1 uncultured Cytophagaceae bacterium | reverse complement strand
TGCTACGTACACTGCACGATAAAAACCAACAAAAGGCGAAACCAAAACCTATATTGTTAAAGATTGCGCCTGACCTCACCAACGAACAATTGGACGAAGTAATAGAAGTAGTAATGGATACCAAAACTGATGGGTTGATTGCTACCAATACCACTATAGATCGAAGTGGATTGCAGGCGTCTAACGAACAGGTAGAATCTATTGGGGCTGGAGGCTTAAGTGGTAAACCACTTAGACAAAGGTCTACTGAAGTAATTAAATACATACATCAAAAATCTAACGGAGCCTTCCCAATCATTGGTGTGGGCGGCATAGCCTCCCCTACCGATGCAATTGAGAAACTAGAAGCAGGAGCCTCATTGGTTCAGATCTATTCTGGTTTTATATACGAAGGACCATCATTAATCAAAAACATTAAAAAAGCATTAATCAAAATGCAATCTACCCAACGTACTGAAACGTTGGTAGCCAGCGAATGATTCAAACTTTTCTTCCTCGTAAAACGAGGATAAGTCACTCCAAAATCGCTGGGCTTTTGTACAACTTAATTTGCATACACTATGGCAAAGACGATCCGCGAAAATACATATAAGAAAAAGAACGAGTCAGGTAAGGGATTGAGTCAAAACGAATTTATCCAAATCATACGTTTGTTACTCAAAAATAAAAAAATCCGCTTTACTCTAGGGATGTTCTTCCTGCTCATGGCCATGGCTATGTTTGGGTCTTTTACCTCTTACTTTTTAGGAGGTACGGGCAAAGCTGACCAAAGTCTGGTAGAAGCTTTTTGGACCAACAACTTGGCAGAAGCTGGCAAAGAAGTTCAAAACTGGCTAGGGCTCACCGGAGCCATCCTGGCCCATACCTTTGTTTTTAAAGGGTTTGGACTAGCCGCTTACATTTTGGTGGTTGTTTCTTTTGTATTAGGCTGGCGATTCCTCAACAATGTAACCTTGATTCGCTTGTCGCGCATGGCCAAGGTATCGGCTTTTTTCCTTGTCTGGACCAGTACTTTGATCGCTTTGGGAGACGAAAGCACTTTCATAAGTGGAGGCTGGGGTTACTTCATTGGACGAGGTATTTTGATTCCACTCACTGGTTCGTTTTTTTCAGTCTTGATTACTTTTGCCGCTTTGGTTGTTTTTGTGGTATATACGTTCACTCCTGATGAATACAAGAAATATGTATCTAAAAATACTGGAATGATTAAGACCATTTCCAAAGCAGCCAAGAGTGTAAAGTATGTGAGTGTAGATAAGAAAATCAAGGATAAATTTACCATTGATGAAGACGAGTTTACCGAGGATGATTTGATGGCTGACGAAGGCATTATTTTAGAAGTAACCGATGATAAAGCGGGGAAACCCAACCCTCTGGAAACGACTAAAATCATTGATGAAGCCGACGATAAAGTAGCCGCACGCCGAGATCGTTTATCGAAACTAAAGACTCGAAAAACCAAAATTCCTACCGAAACACCAAGCGACGAAAAGGTAGCCAAACTCAATTCAACGGATGACCTTATCCCAGATATGCCACCGTTTAAAAACCCTACTGTCGAGACTCCTCTGGAAATGCCCAAAGAGGTTTCTCCAAAACGAACTCGTCGCAACACCGAAAAATTATCTAAAAGAAAAACTGGTAAGCTCAATTTAGAGCTCACTGATGAATCGGCCGCTCCAGTCACTCCTAGTGGTGGTGATGATATATCTCCCCCATCATTGGATAAAGTCAGTGAAAAGGTGAACCCATTCTTTGAAAAAGCAATTCAAAAAGACATCAATTTCAAAGAAGAAGCAGAGGTAAATCGGGAAATCAGAGAAGAGCAAAAACTAGAGGCATATGATCCTACTCTGGACCTTAGCACTTATACATTTCCTACCATTGATCTGCTCAACAATGCACCCGAAAGCAAACGCCAAGTAACCCCTGAAGAACTAGAAGCAAACAAGGATCGGATTGTAGATACCTTGAGTAATTATGGCATCGGCATTTCTCAGATCAAAGCCACGATTGGACCTACTGTTACCTTGTATGAAATTATACCAGAGGCAGGGGTTCGTATCTCTAAAATCAAAAACCTGGAAGATGACATCGCCTTGAGTTTGGCCGCTTTGGGTATCCGGATCATTGCGCCCATCCCAGGTAAAGGAACCATTGGTATTGAGGTACCCAACAAGAAGCGCGAAATCGTTACGATGCGTTCTATCATGGAAGACGATGCTTTTATCAATACCAAAGCAAGTTTGCCTATTGTGCTAGGAAAAACCATCGAGAACAAGGTATTTTTGGCTGATTTGGCGAAGATGCCTCACGTACTCATGGCAGGGGCTACTGGACAAGGTAAGTCGGTAGGCCTAAACGTGTTCTTGGCTACCTTGATCTATAAAAAACACCCCGCCGAATTGAAGTTTGTATTGATTGATCCAAAGAAGGTAGAATTGACTCTCTTCAATGCCATCGAGAAACATTTTCTGGCTACGCTACCCGACGCTGAAGAGGCGATTATTACCGACAACCAAAAAGTAATTCACACTTTGAATTCGCTTTGTTTGGAGATGGACAATCGTTACAATTTGCTCAAAGATGCCCTGTGTAGAAACATCAAAGAGTATAACCAGAAATTTACCCAGCGTAAACTCAATCCTAAAAAAGGACATAAGTTTATGCCTTACATCGTATTGGTTATTGATGAGTTGGCGGATTTGATGATGACGGCTGGAAAAGAAGTAGAACAACCCATTGCTCGTTTGGCGCAGTTGGCTCGAGCCATTGGTATTCATTTGGTAGTAGCCACCCAGCGCCCTTCAGTCAACGTAATTACCGGTATTATCAAGGCCAACTTCCCTGCGCGTTTGTCGTTTAAGGTAACTTCTAAAATAGATTCCCGAACAATTTTGGATGCAGGTGGAGCCGAACAATTGGTAGGTATGGGAGACATGCTGTTCTCTATCGGAGCCGAAACGATTCGTCTGCAAGGGGCCTTTTTGGATACCCCAGAAGTAGAAAGAGTTTGTAATTTTATTGGCGAACAGCAAGGTTATCCAAGTGCGTATGAACTGCCCGA
>CALDJV010001003.1 GCA_937899305.1 uncultured Cytophagaceae bacterium | reverse complement strand
TTGACCAGAAAAAATTGGAATGGGCCTGGCAAAAATACAAAACCGAATTTCGTGCGTTTTATATAAGTGGGGAGCTTGATACACCAAAAGATGAGGATGAAGAGGTTGGTAAAAATGGATTCAAGACCGCTAAGCAACAAGCGGTTTTTGAAGTAATTAAGAGAAGTTATCCACATACCCATAATGCCTGGGAATATGGAATTGTAACCCCCGAGGCTAAGGATACTCCTCAAGCCCTTAGAGAAAAATACCGCGAAACATTTCGGAAAAGAGTGAAATTACACGCTACCCCCGAAAGGTTTGGCATCAACACGATGAATTCGGTCCGAATCGATGCTTTTTATCAAGCTTTGAAGGGGTTACAAGGCGTAGCCATTGATAGTCCGGCTGCGCAAAACTTTATTCAAACTTTTTTACGGGGAAGTGCTCCCCATCAGCTTCAAAAATCAGATGCCCAAAGCATTCTCAAGTCTCGCCAATACCGTATATTGGTGCGCAAAGCCTTTGCGGGCGAGGGGAATAGACAGATTTATGACTTGTTAAATAATATTGCAAAATAACTACTTTACTTATGCCTAGAATCGGTTTTCGAATAGAACATCAAATCAGTCCTGATGGTAAAATAATTGCCCTGTGGAAAGGTCATTCAATTAGTTTGTTATATCCTGAAACTAATGAAGAGTTTGAATTACAAAATGACGATGGCTTCATCGCTTTCTCAGCCAATTTAAAATATTTTGCCTTGACTACTTTCTACCGATCTTCAAGAGATATAGTATACTTATACGATACGATTAGTTTGGAACCATTAGCAGAATATCCTTTGAATGTTAATTTATACGTAGTAGGTGTTTCGGACAATGCTGAGGTAGTAGTGACTACGGGAGACAAGCGTTTGTTACTTCTCAGGTTTGATGAGGACAATGGTGAGTTGGTACTTACTCATGAAAAACAATATGAGGTGGCATCACCGATCAGAAAAATAACTATTACTACGAATCCATTACGTTGTTTGGTGCGAGGATACTCACTTTTAGCAGAGGATGGTAAAAAATATTTTGGGGCGGAGCTATTACACTTTGAGAATGATCAACCAGAAATAGTATGGCAAAAAAATTATAGAAAGTATCCTTGGCTAGTGTATCCCCTTTTGCAAAACCAACTGGGGCAAGATCAAGAAACCAGTCTTTTGGTGTACAGTGAAGACTTTACTACCCTTGCTCAAAAAATTTCCACCTGTTCTTTTGTAATTGGTTTTTCTCGTGATGGAAAGTGGGTCATCAACCTATCCAAAAAAGAAGTGAGAACACCACTTGGTACGGAGTTTTGGCTAGAGCTGACCAACTTGGAAACGAAGCAAAAAATAGTAAGTGAACGTTTGTTTACTGGTGTGAGTGAAGTTTCCTTAAATGGTTTGGCGACAATGAATGAAAAAGAAGAGGTTATTTTGGGGTTTATTGGCAAACCTTATGGTCTAAATAAAATGTTTTCTGAATATCATTATTATGTTTTCAAGCCAGGGTTGGTATTGGCGCACCACAAGGTGTTTGGAGTAGGCCCTCGTCGCCCCTTAGAATTATTGCACTCGAGTAGCGTAGATTAGAATTGTATTGATGACTACAATTGGTTTTAACTTAATGCATAAAATCAGTCCCAATGGCAGAGCAATCGGTCTTTCAAAAGGGCACAGAGCCAGTTTGTTATTCCCAGCACTACAGAAAGAAATTGATTTAGTAGATAGTCAATGTTTTATGGCTTTTTCGGCCAATTCAAAATATTTTGTACTGGCTACTTTTCGTCGTTCAGAAGGAGACATTGTTTATATGATACTTTTAATCAGAATTTATTGCCCGGATTATCACATTTATAAAGAATAAAATCCGAAGCTTTGGCGGCCAGAAAGGGAAGAAAGGGAAAAAGAATACAAAAGAGGACGACAAGCGGGAGATGAAGAAGGATCAGGGCAAGGATGAGGTGACGGATGTGGATAGGAAAAGGCATAAGCAAATGGCGGCGGAGATCAAAGAACGCCTAAACAAACCTTTGCCTCGAAAACCCAAGACTTTTGAGGAGTTCTACAAGGTGAAGAAGAAACACGCCAAGCACCTGGAGAAGACTTATCAACGGA
>CALDJV010001002.1 GCA_937899305.1 uncultured Cytophagaceae bacterium | reverse complement strand
GTTTTCATACTCCAGTGAGCGGAAAGGTTTTAGAAATAGAATCCGTACAAGGCAATGTTTTTCTAGATATAACCCTGACTGAAGATGGACAATGGGATGCCCCAGATGAAGCAGAAAATGGCTACGAGTTTACGCAAGCCCGTGGCATCATTATCATAGATACGGGTTCTGAAGTAGGCAAGGTGGCAGTGTTGCCCATCGGCATGGCTCAGGTATCAGGTGTGATGATGAATACCCAGCTCAAAGGAGAAAATGTATGTAAAGGGCAAGAATTTGGCAAGTTTAGATTTGGCGGCTCAGACATTATTATGCTGTTTCAGAAAGCCCCTGAAGACTTGTATTTCTTTAAGAGAGACCCAAGTCATGCACCTATTCATTTCCAGTATGGCCAAACAGCCGTGTACTGGAATAAATAGCCCTGCATCATCTATCACATAAACTAAGACCTGATGTGCAATCACCCCATCAGGTCTTTATATTTCAAGTATCAAATTATTTTCTAATCCTTGGAAGGATTATAAGTAATGGCGTCTCTATTGACAATCAGCAAGTTACAAAGCCCCGCAATGATCAAACTAATCCCAGCCACAATCATGGCATTGATGGTAGATGGTCCAATGAGTTTATAGGCAAAATTGACCCCACCAATGGCCGCAATTACTTGGGGAATGACAATAAACATATTGAAAATACCCATAATGACTCCCATTTTATTGGGATCAACCGAACTGGACAACATGGCATAAGGCATAGATAAAATGCTTCCCCAGGCAAATCCTATCAAAGAAAAAGATAAAATCAACCAATCGGGCGAAGGTACAAAATACATAGAGATGAAACCGATTCCTCCCAGAATCAAAGAAGCCAAATGAATCATTTTGCGGTTGACTCTCCTTTTGGCCGTGTAAAAAGTGAGCAACAACGCAAAGGCCATAGAAGAAAGTCCATAAACCCCCATGTAGCGCCCTACGTCATTAGAAGCTTCCTGAAAAGCGGTGTTTGCGTTCTTGAAGGCTTCAGCTGAGGCTGGATTGTTCAGGTCAAACAATGATTTGTCAGGAATTGGAGCGTTGAATACATGCTCGGTGAGGGCAGGGTTGGCCAAACTCCACATCGTAAAAAAAGCAAACCAGGAGAAAAACTGAATCAAACCCAACTTTTTCATTGTGGCAGGAATGTTTCCAATATTCTCGATGATGTCTATCCAAAACTGATTTTTATTCTTTTTTTGTTTTTCAAACTCGGCTATATTTTCGGGAGGATACTCCGTGGTAGTAAATATGGTGTATAGTATACTCGTCAAAAACACAAACGCCCCAATGCCAAAGGCCACCTTCACCGACATAGGTACTACTCCTTCGGGGGCTGCATCGCTCACTCCTAGCTGAGATACCATCCAAGGGAGGTTGCTGGCAATCCAAGTACCAATACCAATGATCAAGGTTTGAGTAACAAAACCATAAGAGCGCTGAGATTCGGGCAGCTTATCGGCTACCAAAGCCCGGAAAGGTTCCATAGAAATATTAATGGAAGCATCCATAATCCACAACAAACCAGCCGCTACCCATAAGGCACTCGAGTGGGGCACTACCAACAAGGCCAGTGAACTCAAAACTGCTCCAATAAAGAAAAACGGTCTTCTTCTCCCCCATCTGGGATGCCAGGTGTGGTCGCTAAGGTACCCAATGATGGGCTGTACGATCAACCCAGTGAGTGGGGCTGCTACCCATAGCAAGGGAATGTTGTCTTTATCGGCACCCAAGGTTTGGAATATTCTAGACATAAATCCTCCTTGTAGCGCAAAACCAAATTGAATTCCCAAAAAGCCGAAACTCATGTTCCAAATTTGCCAAAAAGAAAGGCGGGGTTTGGTGGCAGTTCTTACGTTCATATTCTTCGCAGTTGATGTTGACTAATTTTTTCCAGAAGCGTATACATTTAACTCAAACAGTACAAGTTAAACAGTTTTTATACGTATGATTTTTTACAGATTTTATGGTAATAATTGCGTACCAAAAAACAAAATGTTTGGAAATATAGCGGAAAAACAAATTTTCGAATGCCTATATAGTGTCACATTTTTACACTATTTTGAATTTTAACATAATTATGTAATTTTTTTCCACAAAATAGTATAAACCAATACCATTCAGTTCAAAAAAACCTTCGTTTTTAGTCAATTCAATCTTATATTGGGAAATTGAACTTTTCCAGCTTTGCCCAAACCAGCCAACGCAACCAATCCTCAAGAAAGTCGTAATTATTTATGTTACTATATTTCCCTAACTACTGTTAATGAATAACCCAACACCCCAAACTCAACAAATCGTTTGCCTTTTACAAGAAATAGAATCAGGAAACAAAGCATCGCTAGAAAAACTTTATCATATTACTTATCAGGACCTCAAGAGCATGGCTCATGGCATCAAGATCCGTTTTCACGGGCAGCATACCCTCAATACCACTGCTTTGGTACATGAAGCTTACCTCAAAATCAACAAAGCCCATCAACTTACCTTCAACAACAAAGCCCATTATTTGGGTACCTTGGGCAAAGTGATTCGTCATGTGCTCATCAATTACATTGAACAAAAAAAATCTCAAAAACGAGGCGCTTTACAAAAAGCGTATTCTTTGGATGACTGGCACGAACGTATTTCGGTACCCGAAGTACTATG
>CALDJV010001001.1 GCA_937899305.1 uncultured Cytophagaceae bacterium | reverse complement strand
TGCTGGCTTGGGGGTGCCAATATATCCCTGAGTATTGATGAAAACCCGTCGGTTTCCGGCTTGCTCCAGGGTAAATTGTTGGATGATTTTACCTTGCAAATAGCTAAACTTACCTCCAGCGGTAATTTCTAAAGTATGAGTAAAGGCATTGAAACGTATTTTATCAAAACGATTGGGTTTCGCCTTGGCATTGTAAAAGGTTACGGTTCCTGCATAGTAGTTTTCGTCAATGTATGGATTACCCACCAACTGATTGCCAGCACCTGGTTGCTGAAATGCCTGAGCCCGATTTGCTCTAGGTACACGCACATGAGACGAAACCTTGGTAGTCGTATGATTTAGCTTGTCTCTGTCTACTTGGTGAGACCTGCTGCCCGCACAGCCTTGAGTGTGGCCAAGGTGTATCAGGCCCAAAAAAAGTGATGCTAGCATTGTATAAAATTTTGCCATGAGTGTATCATATATATGGGTGATGAGATCAATAGTTCATTACATTTGATTGATGATGTATTATGAGATATTGGTTAAGTTAACACATTACTGGTGTTATATATGTCTTCCAGATGACTTTCTACCTATTTCTATGGCAAAAACCCGCTTAACAAAGGTAATATTTGGTATGTATAGATGATTTTGTGGCGAATTGCATAAACCAGTCAAGCAAACCAACCATATCGCATTCCGTATTAGAACTAGCTACGTAACCTCAGTATACCAACTATTTTTCACCTTTGATCATTGACCCAAAAAATTATGAAAACAACCCTAAAACCATTCTTTACCTTGGTACTACTCGGTTCTATGGTAATGTCAGGATATACTCAAACCTCCCGGCTAGTTTGTGAAAACCCCAATGGTACAGAAGAGTATCTTTACTACGATAATAACTTCGGTTTCTATGAATATGCATCTAGCACACGTCCCAAACGCATTCGCTTAACTACCGTAAGGCGACAAAACATCAAAAACGTGGGGGTGGTTCACATTGTAAAATTTCCTGGTAGCAATGCGACCTATAAATGGGTCTTTGACGCTTTTGTAACCTGCACCAACCCTGATGGAACCAAGCAAGAGTTTTGGCCAGAAAACAGGTTTGTTTGCAAAAACCCAAGTGGTTTGATAGAATACCTTCACCTCAAAGGGCCTGCCTCAGTGATTTATTATAGCAATAATCGTCAGCGAAAAAAAATCAAGTTGAAGGTGGTTGGAGGATCGTTGCAGATGACCCAAAAGGTAGATGTGCAGTTTCCAGGGTCAAACAAAATATACAAGCTCCATTTTTTAATGGATAACGGTATCATTTGTAAAAATCCTGATGGTAGCAAGCAATTATTTAATGGAGAACTATAATTTGTTTTGGTGTATCAAAACTCCATAGTGTCTCCCATTACCAAGCCCAACGAATAAACACTTGCGGTGCGTTGGTGGTCCAGGCATTGTTTCTATGATAAAACCATTCAAAGCCAATCTTAAAAGTATTTTGAGGATCGTCTGAAAAAAGTTGACTGATCTTCCAGGCAATGTTGGGTTGGGTCAAAATATCCAACCCATTGTTTTCGGTTTGGTAAATATCAAAGTAGCCCTGAAATGAAAACTCCAGTCGATCACTGATTTTGATAGGAAGCCCCCATACGCCAGTAACCTGATAAGTTTTAAAATCCGAATTATCGTAACGATAGTAACCGTTTATAAAAAACACGTTGAACAATGGAATTCTGAAATTGAGGGAAAGTCCAATCATACGTGCGTGAAAATTTTGCCCCTGATTGATTTGTCCTGCCAGCAAAATATCGTCTACCCCAAAACTATTATCATAATTGACCGCCTTTCGATTTTCAATACGATAACGTTTTTTGGGGTCTGCTGCTTCTCCCGAGAGTATCTTTTTAAAACTAATTCGGGGCTGCCACTCGGCGTACAAACTGTATCGATCGGTGGTGGGTTGATTGTTGGCATCGAGAAAACGAGCCGCAAAAAAATTGACAAAGAAAAAATTGTCACCGTAAGGCCAAGTAGAAAAATTGTCTATGATAAAGGTTGTCAATTGACCATTTTCAGTATTGAGACCATTGGTAGGGTCCCGAAAGTTAAATCCATATGATACTTGTGCTCCAGTATGCGATACATTTACCTGAGCATAACTTGGAGCAATCCAAAAACAAAGGATTAGCCCCATTACTACACCTACTTTTTTCATTTTTATCTTATGATTTTCCTTGCCCTTCATTCAAATTTCTTGCCTTGCTGCTGGTAACCAGTGCTTTATTTGACCAAGAGTGTGGGCAAATCTGACCGTAAGCAAAAAAAATAAAAAAATTATCGCCCACCTGTAACCTTTTTATTTTGCTACGGTTTCCCCTGCCAACAATCAACCCATATTAACTCATGAGAAAAAATTTTTTATACACTTTAGGCATCTTATTAGGCCTTACCTTTTGGGCTTATGCGCAACAAAACACCAACAATAGCGAGATCAAAGGTGAATGGATTGCCAAATTGGAATCGGATGGCACCCTGCAGCTGGTAGTGACCCTGTCTGATGAAAATCAGGACAATGACCGGGTTCATTATTGGAATTGGAACCACAATGATGCCCGCTACCGAGTAGATGAGTTCAGCGGCATTCAGTTCAATAAAGAACATACTTTTAAATTGTTACGTGCCTCAGGAGAAATTATC
>CALDJV010001000.1 GCA_937899305.1 uncultured Cytophagaceae bacterium | reverse complement strand
TATTTATTAAAATGAGAACTGCATCTTTTTTTTGTAGTTCTCATTTTATATCTGTAACATTCGGGTAAATCAAAACTTAGTAGCGCACCTAATGATGGTAAATCTGTGTTTATATTTGCTCAAACCAGTAAGACGCATCTAAAACACATGCTTACGCTTGCAATTGGAAACTGAAGCACTTATTCAAGCTTTTGGTTGGTATTTCTCCTACCCTGAGTCATATACCACCTTTTCCCCAAGTGGCTACAATTACAACTCTTAAACTTATTCTTTATACAATGGCAATCAAGATACGAAAAGAAGATGCCCTGAATTATCATGAACAGGGACAACCTGGTAAAATAGAGGTAGTTCCCACAAAAGCATTGGGCTCTCAGCGCGACTTGGCCCTGGCCTACTCGCCCGGAGTGGCCGAACCTTGCTTAGAAATAGCCGATGATCCTGAAAAGGTTTATCGCTACACGGCTAAAGGAAACCTGGTAGGGGTCATTTCTAACGGAACGGCAGTATTGGGTTTAGGGAATATTGGAGCCGCTGCGTCTAAGCCAGTGATGGAAGGGAAAGGGGTTTTGTTCAAGAAATTTGCGGGCATCGATGTATTTGATATTGAAATAGATGCTACTGATCCCCAGGAGTTTATCCGTATTGTAAAATCACTGGAACCTACCTTTGGTGGCATCAACCTGGAAGACATTAAAGCTCCTGAATCTTTTGAGATTGAAGAAACGCTTCGTCGGGAAATGAACATTCCCATTATGCACGATGACCAACACGGTACTGCCATTATATCAAGTGCAGCTTTATTGAATGCCTTGTCGCTGGTAGATAAAAAGATTGAAGACATTTATTTGGTAGTCAACGGTGCTGGTGCGTCGGCCATTGCCTGTAGTAAATTGTACGTAAGCCTTGGTATACGCAAGGAAAACATTGTGATGCTGGATAGCAAAGGGGTCATTCGTCAAGATCGGGAAAACCTCAACCACATCAAGGGTCAATTTGCCACTGACAAAGATTTAAACACCTTAGAAGAAGCCATCGAGGGAGCAGATATGTTTTTGGGGCTTTCGGCGGGTAACATTATGACTGCCGAAATGCTGAATAAAATGGCGCCCAACCCTATTGTGTTTGCTCTGGCCAACCCTACTCCAGAAATTGCCTATGATTTGGCCATTGCCACGCGCTCGGATGTAATTATGGCTACTGGCCGCTCTGACCACCCCAATCAGGTAAACAACGTACTGGGTTTTCCTTATATATTTCGGGGGGCGTTGGATGTGCGCGCTACCGAAATCAATGAAGAAATGAAATTGGCGGCAGTACACGCCATTGCCAACTTGGCCAAGGAGCCCGTACCCGATGTGGTAAGCAAGGCTTACGGTGACTCTAAGCTCTCTTTTGGGGAGAAATATTTAATTCCCAAACCACTCGACTTGCGCTTGATTACGACCATTTCACCTGCAGTAGCCAAGGCAGCGATGAAATCGGGGGTGGCCAAATACCCCATCGACAATTGGGAAGCCTATGAGGTAGAACTACAAAAACGCTTGGGCATTGACCAAAAATTGATGTCACGCATGATTCAGACCGCCCGAAGCAAACCTAAAACCGTGATTTTTGGAGAAGCGGACAACGAGAAGGTCCTCAAAGCAGCCCAAATTGTGCGCGATGAAGGCATTGCAACTCCTATCTTTTTGGGGAATGTCGAGAAAATTAGCCAAATTATAGATGAAAATGGGCTCGATTTAAAAGATTGTAAAATCTTGGATCCCTTGAATGAACCAGAACTTTGCCTGCAATATGGGACTCATTTGTATGAAAAACGCAAGCGTAAGGGAGTCACATTGTACGAAAGTAAAAAACTGATGCGTGACCGCAATTACTTTGGTACTTCAATGCTGGAACTGGGCGAAGCAGATGCCTTTATTTCAGGGTTGACCAAAAACTATCCACAAGTGATTCGTCCCGCGCTGGAAGTAATCGGTACCCAGGCCGACATTAGCAAGGTAGCCAGTATGTATGTATTGATTACCAAGAAAAAGACCTTGTTCTTTGCTGATACCTCGGTAAACGTAAACCCTACCGTAGACGACCTGTTAGACATTATCCACTTGACCAAGGAAGCGGTCAAATCGTTTGGGCTTGAACCACGCATCGCCATGCTTTCTTATTCTAACTTTGGCTCTAGTCATGGATCTAGCCAGGACACCTTGCCCAGCAAGATGATCACAGCTACCGAAAAAGCTAAAGAATTGTATCCTGACTTGATCATAGATGGAGAAATTCAAGCCAACATGGCTTTGAATCCTGAATTGCTTAAGGAAAATTACCCATTTAGCAATCTCTGTGATAATCCGCCCAATACCTTTATTTTCCCCAACTTGGCCTCAAGCAATATTACCTATAAATTCTTGCACGAATTGGGTTTTGCCGAAGCCATTGGGCCGGTTTTGCTAGGGATGAAAAAGCCCGTACATATTTTACAACTGGGAAGCTCGGTAAGGGAAATTGTAAATATGGTGGCCATCGCCGTGGTAGATGCCCAAGGAATGATGCGTGAGTAAAGCTCAGACCTTTTCTGAACTTTGAATATCAATAAGCAAGAGGCTATCTCATAATGTACTTTAAGTAAAATAGTATTTTATATATCGTACCATACCTGACAGGTAGGGTGTTCAAA
>CALDJV010000999.1 GCA_937899305.1 uncultured Cytophagaceae bacterium | reverse complement strand
CTAAACTTTTTAGATGAGGCATCAAACTACGTCCTCTTTCACTCAATTTATACTCTACCTTTGGGGGCACCTCGGGGTATACTTTTCTCAACACAAGCCCATCTATTTCCAAGGTCTTGAGCGTGGTAGAAAGCATCTTTTGGGAAATGGATTCAATGTAACGATACATCTCATTGAATCTTAAAACATCGGCATCGTTTAATATCAAAAGCACTAGCATAGACCATTTGTCTCCGATACGATCCAATACATTTCTTACCGGGCATCCTTCTACATCACTGTATTCTTCTAAATTTTTTTTCATATCTATTCCATTGATTATCAACAATAATTACCTAGAGGTAAGTTAAATACCAATTTGTAAGTTCTTGACTGGCAAACACTTACTTTTTAGCTTTGACTAACTAAAAGTAAGTTAATATCAATTATTAATCAATTGAAATGGACAAAATTTTAATCACTGGTGCCACTGGCGGACTGGGTGCTGCCGTCGCCAATTTTCTAAGCAAAAAAATAAATCCAGCCACTATCGCAGTATTGGTACGCGATCCTCAAAGCGAAAAAGCCAATGCTTTGGCTGATCAAGGTTTTGAAGTAAGGGTAGGTGATTATGCCGACAAAGCGTCGTTAGAAAAAGCATTTGCTGGAATTACTCAATTATACTTTGTGTCGGGTAGCGACATCGCAGCCAGGTTACCCCAGCATCAAAACGTAATAGAAGTAGCTGCTGCTGCCAACATAAGACATCTCTTCTACACCAGCGTGAGTTTGAATGATTTATCCTCTGATTCTCCTCTTTATGAAGCGATGAGTCACCACCTAAAAACTGAAGCATGGATCAAAAATACGGGCCTAAAATACACCATTCTTCGTCATAACATTTACAGCGAAATAGCCGCGATGTTTATGGGAACTAAAGAGCAGTTATTGAACTCAAAGAATGTGTTTTTACCAGCTGGTTCAGGAAAAACAGCTTTCGTTGCCCGAACAGAATTGGCCGAAGCAGGAGCCAATGTCTTGGCCAACCCTACCCAAAATGAAAACAAAATCTACGAATTGAATGGAAGTGTGAAGGTCACTTTTGAAGAGATAGCCACTTACCTTTCTGACATTTTTGGAGAAAATATTGGCTATGTATCACCCAATGCCGACGATTTTAAGGCAACGCTTACCAAGCTTGGGGTACCCGCAGAATACATTGGGCTGATGACAGTATTTTCGTTAGGGATTGCGGAAGGGTTGTTTGATAGCTCTACGACTGATTTAGAGCAAATCTTAGGAAGAAAAACCCAACCAATTGCCACATTTCTAAAAGAGGCTTATCAATAAGAGAGGTTACTGGATTAGAAAACCCTTTAGCATTGTTTTTTTTAATTTTCGGGTAGAAGAGCTCCTCTACCCGAAAATTAAATCATTATTATTTACCATTCAAGGCATTGTTTATCAACAACTTCAGGTGGGCTTTGTGGGCCAGGGTACTGGTATTGCCAAAACCAGCAGAAGCCATTCTTTTGATTTTTTGCAAGTTGTACAAGGCCATAGACTTGGCCGCGTGCTGATAAAAACGACTGATTTTACCTTTGATGATATTAATCAACATTTTGGTATACTCAATCTGTAGATTCTGACGGAAAGTATTCACGTTTTGATTGATGTCCGCTCTAAAGATAGCATTGTTCAAGTCGGTCATCATTTCACTCAACTTATACTTGTTACCATATAATTCTGAGTCTACAATGCGTTGCAAAGTATTGTAATGCAATAAATGTCTCAACACGTTACGCTGCATGCCCAATGCCATACCGTGAATCTTAGGATCTTCGGGACGAACAAAGAAGTTGTAACCACGACGCTGAGGAGCTAAGTAATTGTACAAATTAGCCGCAGATTGGAAAGCGTTGGGCGCAAAAGTATAGTTCGTTAAAAACTTCATGGCCCGCTTCTGGTCCGCGTAAGACACGGGAGTGTAAGGCTTGGTGCCACCTGCCTGACCAATCATGGCCCGGTCTACGTATACTCCACCAATGTAACGAGAAACTACATTGCTGGCTTGGGCTTTCTGGCCATTCATAATGAGGTAGGCAGTACGCAATTCGTGGTGAGATTTCCCCTTACTCTGAGCCATCATCTTGGCTTTGAGCCCTTTCATCAATTGATTTACCAACTCCATTCGATCTGTAGAATAGGTAATCTGATCGCTGCTCAAGTCTCCAACATTTACCCGTGGATCAATGGCTTTTCCTGGGCTACGCATATCATCAGCATCGTTTCCGAAAGTAAGTTTAGGATCGGTAGAGCGAGCCAATAATTTTTCCATGGCCTCAGCCGACATGTTAGGCTTGTAACCAAATGTGATTGCCCACTCATCGTAAGGGCCAACCGTTACTGAATTGTAGTGCCCTTGCTGTGCCCGGTTTTTGGTAATGTGCATAGCAGCATAGTCCATCACCGAACCAGTCAATGCTTTTCCTTTGATCAACTCTTTGTTGTTCAACTGGGCAGGAGTCCATAACTGACTAGACTTCATGTTGTGGTTCAGTCCAAGCGTATGACCTACTTCATGCATAATGAGCTCGAGCATGGCTTCTTTTTGGATCCCTTCTTTTTCTACTGCAGTAGCACCCAAAATACCCAGCGCTATTTGGCCAAACAATCGGTTCTGGTGCATCATATCTCCAAAGCTACAATGTGCGTGTTCTTTGTTAAAACGCTTCATTTGCTCTGTCATCGCTGATTGATCTTCTGTCAAGGCACTGAATCCAAGAATACGATCAAATTTTACCCGGTTGGTATGGTGTACGAATTCTAGCATAATATCAGCACCTAGAATTTGACCAGTACGAGGGTTTACAAAACTAGGACCATAACCACCAAAGGGAGGGTTCGGCGAAGAAGTCCAGCGCAATACATTGTAACGAATATCGCCCGCATCCCAATCGGCATCATCAGGTTGTACTTTTACCACCATTGCATTTTTGAAACCTGCTTTCTCAAAAGCCTTGTTCCATTGCAACACACCTTGTTTGATGGTTTCTCTGAATTCTACTGGAGTTGTATTTTCAATCCACCAAGTAATGGGCTCTACTGGTTCAGAAAGCGCAGCATTGGGGTCTTTTTTCTTCAAATGCCAACGGTGAATCATATCACGATAAGGGGTGGCTTCTTTGGAAGTCATATCAGTGACTTGAGTCGCAAAATAACCTACTCGAGGATCATCGTATCTGATCTCGTAATCGTTTTTTGGCATTTTTATCAAGCTGTAATACATCTGAATGCTCACATTACGAGCATCAGCTACCGCACGGCTTCCCCCATTGATTGGCTTGGGGTTACTAAATACGTATTCGATGGCTAAGTTAGCGTTTTCGGGGTAATTTTTGATGCTCAATACCTTAGACTTGTTTTTGTTAAGGCGGCCCAAACGGAAACGAAAACGGCCAAATCCAGGAATAGAAGGAGGAGATACTATAGTAAATGTCTCTTTCAAAAACAGGTTATCGGCCCCAATCAAGTACTTTTTTGTCTTTTTGTCGTGAGCCACAATCTTAGCACTGGCCAATACTGATTTGCTCATGTTGGCATCAGCAGCTCTAGATAATGCATTTTTGGGGTCAAAATAAGAGGAGGTATTCTGGGCAGTAAACTCGATGCGATTGAAATACTTGGAGATTTTAAATACAGTAGAACCTCGGTAAGCACCTCGGAAGTTAGAGGCTTCGGTTACACCATTTTTTACTTGAGCAAAAAAGATGTATTCCTGATTGAGTTGATCTTCGGTAATGGCCATCTGTAGCTTACCACTCACCGTATCTTGGTATATTGTAAATAGTCCTTCAAAAGCTTTGCTTCGCTTGGTTTTGCTTTTGATTGTTGCCTTTTTTCTACCCTTACCAGGTTTTTTAACAGTTTTTGTGCTTGCCTTGCCCTTATTTTTTTTTCTCTTTTTTCTTTGTGCAGTCAAATCTGCCGAGAAAAACATCAATAAAGCCATGACAAATACCATCACTTTAGTTGTGTTGTATATTTTCATGATAAAATATTGGTTTATTGCAAGCCGCAAAACTAGTTGCTTTTTTTAGAATAGTCAAATAGCAAAATCACCGCATACAGTGCTAAAAGCCCTTTTTTATCTTTTATAAACAAGTGAGATGTAATCTGGAGGGAATTTTTTTGAACGAAAGGAACCAACTGAGAAGTATTTTTTAATATCATACAGTTGATTATATGATTTATTGATTTGGAAAAGTTATTAAAATGTTAATTATTCATAATTACGTATTATGTTAATTAAAATTCAATAGTTGCCAAAAAGATTTGTAAAATAAGAAACCTGCTATTCAAAAGCGTTTTTTGCTGTACAACTGCTGAAATCTACCCAATAGATATTGCTTTTTGATAAAGATTATAGCGCAGTATTTTCAGCTCAAGCTAAATACTTTATTTGCTAAATTACACAGCAACACCTGGCGTCTTGATTACAAACAGGATCTTTTCCAGCAATAGATTTGAGACAAAACCATTGGCTTTGTAGATCTGAACAGAACCGGACCAGCTTCACAAGCATGGCCCCTCACTTCATTTGCTTTGAACTTCGATTATTATTTTTTTGGTATTAGGATTAAAGTGTATTTTGGTCTTGCAATAAACCTGCTTATACAACAATGTTGCAATATAGGAACAGAAAATAAAGGCAACAAGATTGCATCCATTTAATTTAATAGAAAATCAGGAGTTTTATTCTCAGGCTACAGAAACAGGGTTTTTCAGAAAATTAAATAGTAGTCCTTGAGTAGCGCTATAAACTCAGAAGTATATTGTTGCTGTGCATTGCGAATAAAAAGGGTTTGTTCGGGTAAAACAGGTTGAGGCTTATTACGCCCAAAATAAGCCATCATTCTAAAATCAAGCTTTTTGGGGTGATTGTGAATGCGCGAAGCCTCAGTCAAGTACAATCCCATCGTGGCCGCTTTTTTGGCAAATTGAGTCATCTGATATACTGGCAACAGCACCGCCAGTGTCCCCTCGCTCGCTAATAAATGAGTAATGGCCTCTAGCAATTCATCAAAAGACAAAGATTCACTATGGAGGGCTTGATTTTGAGATTTACGTTGGGTTTTTAGGTGGTTTTCAAAGAAAGGAGGGTTCGTGATAATCAAATCGTAGATTTGATTATTTTGCTGGGCGTAATCCTGAATTGCTTGATGATGTACCATAATGTAATCGGCCCAGGGGCTAGCAGCTACATTTTGGCAGGCCTGATGATAAGCCAAAGCTTCTATTTCTACTGCATCTATTTGTCGATGTTCCTCCTTGTTTGCCTCAGCTAACCATCTTTGGGCCAGCATCAGACTCAAAAGTCCGGTCCCAGTACCTACATCTAAAACCGACCGAACTTCCGGTTTTGGTTGTATCCAAGCTCCAAAAATACAAGAGTCGGTACATACCTTCATGGCAGTCTGGCCCTGTTCTATTCGAAATTGTTTGAATTGGAAGTAGTTATTCAAAAGATAGGAGTTTTTTAGTTTTAAAGTCGATGGTCAATAGTCAATAGTCCACGGTCGACAGTCCAATGCTGTTTCCTTAAGGACTCGAGTGAATAGCGATTATTTACGCGTGTAATAT
>CALDJV010000998.1 GCA_937899305.1 uncultured Cytophagaceae bacterium | reverse complement strand
GCCCTTCAAAAAATGAAGCCGCCGGAGGCAACCGAGCCAAAAGCAGAGAAAATAAACTAAAAACTCCTACTTATTACCTATCTAATCAGCTGAAATAAAGATATTTAAACGAGTGGTTGTTACCGATGGTATATTTTCTCAAACCATAAATACCAGGGCCTGACTTAAAAAATAATACGTTACCTCTTTTTTGGACTGAAGTACCATTTTGAAAAAACGACTTACCCATACAATGCAGGCAAGTCGTTTTTTTGAGGGCCTATCAGGCAGTTTACTTTACAAAAAACTTCATCTGATGGCGAAACTTATCAGTAATCACAATCAAAAGGTAGCCTCCTCTTTTCAAATCATTGGTGTCAATGCGCTGAGTCGCTTTTTGTTGGCCATCCCATTGATTCAATACCTTGCCCTGAAGGTCTACAACTTGTAGTTGTACGATTTTTTCTTCATTACGTACTTGTACATTCAGGTAGTCAGTAGTGGGGTTCGGATACGCCTTTACTCGGTTATCGCTGATTTCTATGTCATTGCCTGTGCTGCGCCCTCTGGTACAAGGAGCCGTATTAAACGGAGGCGTAGTAGTGCTACAGCCCGAGACATTGTCCTCCACGGTGAGGGTATACAGGCCTCTCCCTCGCCCACAAAGCAGTACTGGATTACCATTTTGCGGAGGATTGATGCCCGACAAGTCGGTCCAAGTGTAAGTATAGCTGCCACTGCCTCCGGTTACATTTGCTTGGGTGTGCCCAGTGATCAAAATACTAAAAGTAACACCCAAAGGAGATGGATCGTAAAAAATATTTTCCCCATCTACCTGCTCGGGTAACGACAACGAAGCATAGGGCTCAATGGACTGGGCTTGAAGCGTTGTTCTGTTGAGGTCGATGACATACAATTGATTATTTCTGGCAGTGGCGTACAATTTATCGTTGGAATCCATTTCTAGCTGCCCTTCGTAATGGGTAGCACTGGTACCTAAGATAAAAGATACTGACTGAGGGTTGGAGAGAGAAGTTTTGACAATTCCCTGCCCGGTAGTGACATAAATGTCATTGCTATTGGTGCCAAACTCTATCTCACTCTTAATACCTAAAGTAAAACCAAGCATTCTAATGGCTTGGGTAGTGTTGTTCTGAAGGTCTACTACCATAATATGGAACCCTCCTAGATTTTGTATCCAAGCCAAATACCTTTGGTTAGGCGAAAGCTCTAGGCTATGTCCCCACACTGTGGTGGAGGAAGGGAAGACCCCAAAGCCACCATCTCGAGCAAGCCCAGTGTTGGTTACTCTAATTTTTACAACTTGGTCGTTTTCAGGTTGCCCTGGGCGTGCGCCATCCGATCTAAAGTTTACGTACAGCATTCGTTCCTTATTGTTATTAGGGGAAGTAGTGAATTCCCGAGAGAGTGCGGTGCCAATGCCGGCATGCAGCGTACCACCATTTGGATAAGTAAGACTATGTCTGGTGTTGGATACCGAGATATTTTGATTGGCATCTACATTTACCCTTAGTGCCCCTACCTCATATGCATTGGGAGAGTTGCCCGTGCCTACAATAAACTGTCTTGCGTAAATCACGTAGTACTCTCCGCACCTTCCGTTGGGTACAGGTACAATGTGCAATCCTTGGATACAATAAAAAGCGCGGTTACCAAGGCCTACCCCAGGAATGGTACCTCGTACCTGACCATTTTTATCATAAATTTGGTCATGATGTACATAAAATACGGGCGTACCATTGGCGTCAAACAAGCCTTGGGTACCAGGTGTTATGTTAGCAGCACTGCAAGTATTGGGTACCCCTGGTAAATTAGATATATGCTGATTTGGATTTGCTGTATCAAATTTTTTCAGAGGGGACATGGCCCAGTAACGATTTTGTGCCTGAATAGCCAAGCTTCCTAAAATACAGAAAGCCAGCAAAGTAATTCTGAGTTTTTTCATGTTATGTATTGTGTTTTGGTACGCTCACTTAGTGGCCTTTGCAAACCCCTGATTGTCAAAACCCTTTGTATTGATGATGAAACATATTGGTAGATTGAATAAACCAAATACATTCATGTGTCAGGAAGGTAAGTATTTCTTTTTCAGTGTGTTATGTTAAAGGTTATCAGGTAGCATATCGATTAGTAATGCTTCAAAACTAGGGAGGAAAACTTTGCCATGTTGGGCAATTCAGACAACGGTAGAAGAGGAGAAGTAAACGGCGGGGATTATTCAGGAAACGGTGATTTGATAGGGGGAATCACGCTACGTTTTGTGATCGGTAAGAAACCAAAATGCTGGATTGAGCTCTCGAAGCAGCAGGAGGGGAAAGGGGGATGATTCAAAATGCCAACCCAGAGAAAACAAAACCTTGGCAAATAAGGGAGTGGTTAATAAATGCTCGTACTCTCTCAGCGCATGGTAAATTAGCGCTTGCTTTACTTTGTTATTTTTGGTGGTTTTATAGTTTTGTACCGTGAGTTGCAGATACATTATATTAAGCTTATTCGCCTATTTCTACATCAGCGACAGCGTTGCCCAGTCTCCCTACTTTAGGAAAATAACCGATAGAGAGGGGCTACCAAGTATGACGATATACGATATTTACCAAAGCCAAAAGGGGTACATTTGGCTGGGAACCGAAGCCGGTATTTGTCGTTATGATGGGGTGAAATTTGAAACCTACGATATCAAAAATACTCGAGGGAAATCGATTACCAACATACAAGAAGATAGTCAAGGCAATATCTATTGTATGAGCTTTTGGGGACAATTATTTAAAATTCAGAATAAAAAAGTCGAAGCAGTAGCGCTTCCCAAAAATATGCCCAGAAAGATTTTCAGTGATTATCTGATAGATCAAGAAGATCGCATCTGGTTATGTGCCGATAAAATGTACTGCAAAACAAGTAAAACCGGTTGGAAAACCCTTGACTCACAGGGAGTAAGGACGATCCAACAAGACAAGCAAGGCAATATATGGATGCTAACGTATGGTAATTTCATGTACCGAGTCAAGGCAAAATCAGATACCCTCCAAGTGATTACTACCCCAGAAACGTTGTTGGTTGCTCAGGTAAATGACAAAAGCTTAAAGGCAGTGTCTATGAGAGGGAACCGATTTTATCGTTATGACCTGAAGACCAAAAAGTGGACTAGAATTTGGCAACACATTGAGCGTGATTTTTCAAACCAAATCCGTGATTTTCGGGAAGATGGCCACGATAATGTATGGGTTTTTACTTTATATAGGGCAACGTGTTATCAGGAGCAAAACAAAGCACTTCACACCTTTATCAAAGATGTGATGGTTTCTGGTTTTATTCAAGATAGAGAAGGAAATTATTGGTTTGCAAGCCTGGGGCAAGGATTATTGCTTTTGGCTAGTTTAGAAGGCCGACATTTTAATCGTGATAACTCCACGCTTGATTTTGAGCAAGTAGGTTGTTTGGAAGAGGACGATCTGGGTAACTTATACCTTGGCACCAATGGCAATCAGTTGTACTATTTGGATACCAAAACAGAAAAACTCAACCTTAGCTACAAGTTGCCCCGAGGAGGAGTAGAGTGTTTGTTCTTTGATAAAAAACGCCAACAACTGTACGCAGAAAACAACTATTTATCTGTTTTTGATGTGACCACCAAAAAGCCAATCAAAGAATTCAATTTAGGTAGTACACCCAAAGACCTAGCGCTTTTTCAGGGCAAATATTTGATTTCGGTAGCAGGTAATGTTACCCTGGTTCACCCCCTGGAGCCCGAACCAGAAAGCCGGAAATTTGGAACTCATCAATACCTTTACCTGGGGCATAATGTGTTTGCATTGAGGTTAGAACGTGGGCGAGCCGTTTGTACCGAAGACCGCCACGCAAGGTTCTGGATTGCCTATGCAGATGGACTCTACTATTATGAAAATGGGACTGCCAAGGAGTTGAAAACGGTGAATGATCAACCCATTATTGCGATCAGTTTGCGGGTAGACGAAGAAGGAATAGTGTGGGTAGGAACCATACAACAGGGAATTTTTGCGATCAAAAACAAAAAAGTAATCCAGCATTTGACCACCAACAATGGCCTTATTAGTAATCATTGTCAAGCAGTAAGAGACAGAGGTTTTTTGTACATTGGTACTGATAAGGGTTTACAGGTAAGGCATATTAAAACCGGACAAAATCGGATTTTTAATCAGCAAGATGGCCTGCCTAGCAATGAAGTTCTGGATTTGATTGTTCAAAAAGATAAAATTTACTTGGCGACCAACCGAGGGTTATCCATACTCAATAAAGATTTTAGTACCACCAATCACACCCCTCCTTTGATCTATTTGACTGGGTTTGACATTTGGGACCAGCCCCAAAAGCTCCAAAAAAAGTATCAATTGAAATACGATGAAAATAACCTGACCCTTCATTTTACGGGATTGGCCTTTCGAAGTGGAGGCACTTTTCGTTACAAGTACCGCTTGAGGGGTTTGGATAAAAAGTGGAACGACAAAAAATGGACGTATGTAACCAGTAGTCATGATTTTGTAAGGTACCCCGCTTTGTCGGCTGGACAATATCAATTTGAGGTCAAAGCAATCAACGAAGACGGCATCGAGAGTGAGCAAACGGTGTTGGTGTATATCGATATTGCTACTCCAATTTGGAAAAGGTGGTGGTTTATTACCGCTATCATTGTGTTTACTTTGGGGGTAATGGCGGTTATTTTTGTCAATCGTATCAAAGCCATTCGCCGAAAAGCTCAAATGGAAAAAGCTTTAGGGAAGGCGAATTTAGAATCACTAAAATTGCAAATGAACCCCCACTTTTTGTTCAATGCGATGAGTGCCATTCAGCGCTACATGATGCGTAACGATGCGCCCAAGGCCAGCAATTATTTGGCCCAGTTTTCTAAACTAATGCGGACAGTGCTGGAAAACACCCGTAGTGAATACATTGTTTTGGAACAAGAAATAGAAATGCTGGAAAGTTATCTGACCCTACAAAGTATTCAACACAAAGGAAATTTTTCCTACATTATTACTATAGACGAGGAACTGGACCCCGAAGAAATTGCCATTCCGCCTATGTTTGCCCAGCCCTTTATTGAGAACGCCATAGAGCACGGAATTGCAGAAATGGAAAAAGAAGGGGTGATTGATATCAGTTTTGAGTTGGAAGACGAGGTGGTGGTGCTGAAAATTACGGATAATGGAATTGGTTTGGAAAAATCGCAAGAAAAAAAGCAGAAAGAAAGGCAGGAAAAAAAGCCGAAAAAAGAACCGAAAAGAAAGCAAGATAACGGAGATCATCACCAATCTTTGGCTACTAAAATTACTCAAGAGCGTATTGATTTATATCAGAAAAGTCTGAAAAAGAAATTTTCTTTTGAAATCAGTAGTTCTGCACAAGGAACGCAAGTGATTTTTCATTTGCCCTATCAAAATTTATAAACTATGAATACAATCATTATTGACGATAACCCTAACGCCCAAGAATTTTTAGAAGACTTACTGAAGATGTATTGTCAAGAATTGACAGTGATAGGTAAGGCTGATAATATTTTTGAGGGAAAACAACTCATCGAAAATTTGAGCCCTGAATTGGTATTCCTTGATGTAGAAATGCCCAAAGGAACAGGTTTTGACCTTTTGCAACAATTAGATACGATTGATTTTAACGTTATTTTTACCACCGCCCACGAAAAATATGCCCTCCGGGCCATCAAATACAGTGCTTTAGATTATTTGTTGAAACCCATCGAGGTCAACGAACTCTTGACCGCAGTAAAAAAAGCCCAAACTAGAGACGAACAGCAACTGTCGCAGTTAAAAGTAAATAACTTACTCCAAAACCTAGGAAAAAACGCTGCTCAAACCCAAAAACTGATGCTTCGAGATAAATATGGAATGCAGATTACGGCCATTCAGGAAATTATTCATCTGGAAGCAGATGATTGCTACACCAAGTTCTTTATTCAGGATCAGGAACCAGTGATAGTGAGCAAATCTCTGAAAGAATATGAGCTACTTTTGCCCAAAGATCAGTTTTTTCGTTGCCACAAATCGCATTTGATCAACCTAGAGTATTTGTTGCGCTATGACAAAAAAGAGGACAATATTCTCATCATGAGGAATGGAAACCAAGTACCCGTTTCCCGGCGTAAATTAGAGGTGCTCATCAAGAAATTGGAGAATAGTGAAGGGTTTTGATACCCTGATAAATTAGAGGAGTAATTCAACAAAGAAAATGGGTAATCAATATTAATATGTCAAATAATTCTCAATTCTTCTGCTTATATTGCTATTTTGACAAGGTGTGCGTATCCACAAAACAACATGCATCATATCAACATAATAAGCGAAATCACTTAGAGTGTAACGTGATTTTTTAATGTTGATAAAACTGCTTGATACCCCAACCTTTGGCCTCTAAGTAAAACGGAAAAAATAAAGTAATCCAAATTTGGTGTAATATCTAGTT
>CALDJV010000997.1 GCA_937899305.1 uncultured Cytophagaceae bacterium | reverse complement strand
TGGGCAACGAAAATACGAGCAGTAGTATTTACACTTATTTCAACAAGGTACGGGTGTACCCAGGAGGTTTTCGGAATAGCGCTAATTACAACAGTCCACTGCACCCTTTTGGGCATACCACCTATTATATTTTCAATGGAAAAGCCAGGAGTTCCCTCCGAAGTGTGCCCACCGAATATCCTTCGTCGTTCAATACCACCAAATCGGCATTAAGAGGGATGGTATACCAAATAGAACAATATACCAACGCCACCGTAGCTGAAACAGCTTCGGCTCGGATAAGCAAACACAAAAGCATCTATCAAATGCGCAACTATGGTGGAAAAGACGTGCCGATACTCACGAAAACCGTGTACGAGCAAGATGGAGCAGATGCGGTAGCCACCGATTATACGTATGAGTCTACCTATCACTTGCCCATCGAGGCCAAAACCTTGCGACGAAACCCCACCAAAGGCAACGCCAACAAACAAGAATACATCAAGACTTGGCGACGTTACGCTTTTCAAGATTATGCAAGCCTGAATGCGTCGGGAACCAATCAATTGACCGCGGTGAGCCAACAGTACACTGCGACCGCCCCTTCTACCAACTCCAATGCCTACACGGTTACCTCGGGTCAAATAAAGCGCTGGCAAAATTGGGGCAATAACAACTGGGCTCCCAAAGAACAACACGTACTCCGGAACAGCATTGCCACAGGTAGTTTTCCTGTCAATCTTGCAAGTACTCCAGGGGCCACCAATTGGCTCAAAACCAACGAGGTAACCCAACGTTTAGGCTCTACTGGTTTGGAGGTGAGGCAAAAAGACGCTGATGGGCGTACCAGCTCTATGTTGTATGACCGCAACGGTGAGGTACCCATTGCCCAGTTTTACAATGCCAATCTCCCCGCCAACCTCATCAATGGCCAAGCCATTTACCTTGGTTTTGAGCGCTATGAAAATACCAGCAGCAGTATTTTTAATTTATCGGGGGGGAGTTTTCAAACCAATGATGCCCATACTGGGGTACGTTCTTACGGAGGAACGGGCAATATTGTGATCAAGTACAAAGACGCCCGTTTTAGCCCCAAAGCAGGAGAACGTTACGTATTAGGTGCTTTTATCAAACTGCGTGCAGGTTCTACTGGGGGCAGGCTGTGTTTTAGTAGTAACAATAGTTGCGAGAATATTGGTACGGTGACGATTCCTACCAACAAAATAGGCCAATGGCAATACGTTTATTTGATTACCAATACGCCCCCTAATGGTAGCAAAGGCCCTAAAATAAGTTGTAATAATTGTCTGGTAGATGATTTTAGGGTACACCCGCTCAAGTCAACCTTTTCGGCTTGGGTGTTCAAAGATTTTAGAAATGGGTCAGGTAATGGAACGGTCAATAGTGCGGGAAATCATGTTTACGATAATGAAGTGACTGTCAATGCCATGACCCTTGCCAATGGACAAACCTTGACCGTGAAAGCGGGACAGCGCATTGAGGTAAACCCAGGAGTGACCCTGAACAGTGGAGGGATAGTAAACCTTGGTTTTGATAATTTTGCTTATGATTTTACCCGTACTTGGGCTACGTTGGGGAGCAATGGTGAAACCTACCGGGTAGTCTACGGCTCCGACAACGCCCCCATTGCTACAGTAGGCCCCAAAGAAGAGTTACGCGAACTCAACATTGGTTACAATGCCCGCGAAGGCATTGCAATGTTTGGTGATAGCAACCCGTCAGACCAATATTTTGATAAAAACCAACCCAATGCCGGATTACAGGTGATGCCCCGAAGTACCGGGAGTTTTTGGGAAGGTTTCGAGGTATTTTCCCAGGGGCGTTTTAACCTCAGCGGGGCGCAAGTGGTGCGCCAATGTCTGAGGGCCACCAATACCTCGGCCCAAGCCACGCTGACCCAAACCATCAATAAGGCCGACTACGCCCTGTATGTAGAAATGATGCCCAATGGCTTGACAGGCAGTGAAAAAATGAGCCTACAAATAGGCCGGGCCAAAGTAGAAGTGCAGGCCACTCAAATCAGACTTTACGACAACAATGCGGCGATCAGTGGAGATTACAGGAATCTACAACAATTGCCCAGTCATTTGAATTTATTGTTGGTAGTGACCGAAGGTAAAAAGTTGGCCGTGTATGCCAATGGACGTTTTTTGTTTGACCACGTGTATAGTGGTAACCTCACTGGAGCTCCTCGGCTGTTTGCTACCAAACCAGGCGCGGGCTTTGACAATTTTATGTATTTGATAGACCCAGTAGTGGGCAAACAAACGTTTGATGCCACGGGCAATCCTACTCAAACCATCATGATGGAGACCGCTTCTAAAATGATGATTTCTGAGAATCTCTATGAGAACAGTTTGAATCTCCCCATGGCCAGTACCCGACCTACCCACATTACCGCAGGCTCGGGCAACAATCAGGGTGGGTTGACTTTCAAAGACAACTTTGCTAATCTGGCTATTTCGGGCAATACCCTCACCGCTACTGGGGACATTGCTGGTTCGGGTGGTTACAATTACAATACCCCATTTACCACTACTCAATTGCACGATGGAGACCCCACCACTCGTAATGATCGCTCAGGAGGAGGAGGGAGTTTTGCGGTTGGCAACAACAATGGCGCTATTCGGCATACCTATGAGGCCAACAATACCAGCAATGGATTTGGGTTTGGCAACGATGACCTACGCAAACAGGTGAGCCAGGTACCCTACACCTCGGGCAACCAAATACAGCACACTACTTATGTGGGATCGACTACTGGGGCTCCTTTCGCCAGCCAAATTACGCCCACCAGTGGTACCAGTCGCAAAGAACAAATGGAGTATGACAAGCACATGCGCCTCACCAAACACTACCAACCCAAAGCCCTCAATGGGAGCGCTGGCTATACCAGTACCATGGCTTATAATTTTTTGGGTAATGTGTTGATGGAAAACAATGTGGATGGAGGACGCAAACAGTACGCTTACGACCGACAGCAACGACTTCGTTTTATGGTTGATGAGGAAGGCAAAAGTGGTAACTACATTAAGTATTGGAAGTACGATGCCCTGAATCGGGTCATAGAAGAGGGCATTTACAATGGCTACGGAAGCAACGTAAACTTGAACGATGCCGATGATTTACAAACCGATTTGGGCAGTAATGTAGACAATGCCGCTTGGCCGTCTAACGGGAATCGGAAGGTAAAACGGACCTACACTTACGATGACGACGCCAACCAAGGTTACGCCATTGGTCGCTTGGTGCGGATTGTTACTTATGATACGGAGGGCAGCACCTCAGGGAATCGCAATATAGAACGTTACACGTATGATGCAGATGGAAACATTGTCAAGCACCATTTAGAGATCATCAATGGGAGCCAAACCCCTGAAATTACTTTTGACTATACCTACAATCAGGCAGGGCAACCTACCCAAATCTCCCTCAATTCATCGGGTAGCGAAACAGGTACGGCTTATACAGTCAGCTATACTTACGATCGCTTGGGGCGCATCAGTATGATTGGCGATGGAAGTGATGCCGACCGATTTGCCAGTTATACCTACCTCAATGGGGAAGTGAGGGAGATGCTTAGCAATACGGCCTTTACCCGCAAGGAATTTACCAATCAGGAAGGATTGTTGAGCAAAATAGAATACGGCAAAGACCGTGACGACATTCTGTTTAGAGAGCAAATGTATTACACTACTCGTCGCAATGGTGGTTCGGGATACTTCAATGGAAACATTGCCAGTATAGCGGTGGATCAGGGGAATACCAATACTAATACAGAGTATACCTACGATGGTTTTGGACAGTTGACTCAGGCAGGAAGCGACAGCTACAGCTATGATCTCAACGGGAACATGACCTCAAGCCCAGAATTTACCAATATTAACCACAATTCTACCAACAACAGGGCCACGGCTTTTGGTAATACCAACTTTCAATATGATTTAAATGGGCGAGTCAAAACCTATTCGCTTTTCAATTTCCAGTACGACAAATTTCTGGAGCTCACCACGAGCATCAACTACCTTTTTGGTAGCTTCAACGTATACTATGGCGCGAAGGACCAACGGGTGGTGAAGAAGACCAACACCAATTCTTTTACTTTTTATTTCCATGGCCTTCAGGAGTATCCTTTGATAGAGCTCAGGCGAAATAGCAGTAATCCGGTGGGTAATTATACGATGCTGGCCTATGTGTATGGTCCGCGAGGCATCATTGCGGTCAATCAATCCAGTATTGGTGGATCAAGTGCCACTGCGTCGATGGTTTCTACGGCTACCATGGAGACTGAGTTTGGCGCTCAGGAAACCAACAAGCAAGGATTTGAGCACATTGATCAAACCCGGATTGCGACTTTACCCGCCATTGACCATACCCGTTTGCCTGCCAACATTACCCCCGAAGTAGCGCGACTCAATGCCAGCCAAGGGATTAGTCAAGGACCTGGCAAATGGATCGAGGTAAAGGCAGGAGACACCATTCGAGCCGAGGTATATGCCAAGTATTTGGATTTGGCCACCCAGCAACCCAATAAAATGAATGTACTGGGTAATTTGGGTGTGAATGGAAATCCAGGGGGAGGCCTGAATCCAGCCGAACAAGTGAAAGCTTTTACTTCAGTGATCAACCCTACCTCTTCGCTCTGGGCGATGCTGAACCAAACCACCGAAAAATCGGGTAAGGCGCCTAAGGCTTCGCTCAACTATTATTTATTTGATGCCCAAATGCAACCGCTCGATGCGGGACTGGCTTCGGTAACCAATGCGGCCGCGATTACTACGGCTACTTTGTACCAGCCGCACGAGCAATTGACCTTGCAGGTAGTGGCTCAGCAAGATGGGTATGTATATGTAGATGTATCGCATGACGCACCCAGCGAAAATGTAGATGTGTATTTTGACGATTTCCGGGTGGTTCAAAGCGCTACTCGCCTGAATACGGGTACTTGGTACTATTTGCTACGTGACCATATAGGGTCTACTCGAGCGGTGGCCAACGAAAGCGGTACCGTACTAGAGCGTTATAATTATGACGCTTACGGAAGATTGACTACCAGCCCCGCTAATTTTACTTTGGTAAGGAATGGGACGATTCGCTACCTTTATACCGGGCAAGAGTATGATTATACACCCCGACAATATAACTACCGGGCCAGAATTTATGATCCCAGGTTTGGCCGTTTCTTACAGCCTGACCCAGCTCGTCAGCAAAACAGTGCTTATGCCTATGTAGGTGGAGACCCGATCAACCGAATTGATCCCGATGGGGAGTTTTGGCATATCGTGGCCGGAGCAGCCATTGGAGGTACCATCAGTGCCGGATTCTCGATTGGTAGTCAACTTTTAGCTGGCGAAAGGGTAAACTGGAAGAAGGTGGGAAAAGCGGCCTTGGTAGGAGCTGTAGCCGGAGGGGTAGGAGCCGCCACCATGGGAGTAGGCACAACCGCAGCCATCAGTGCGTTAGGTTCTGAAGTGGGCGGATCTGCTTTGGTAGCGGCCAATGTAACGGTAGGAGCTGTTTCAGGTGCAGCCTCGGGAGCTGCAGGTCAGGTCACTTCCAATATATTGGAAGGAGAAAAGGTCACTCAGGACTTAGGATCGGCTGCTGGTGTGGGAGCCATTACCGGGGGAGTATTAGGTGGAATAACTGGACCAGTGAGTACTCAGATTTCCAGGAATGTTATTCGTGAAGGTGCTAGATCTGAAGGTACCTTGGTTGGTATTAGATCAATGGGTAAACGTACCATAAGTTCAAGTCCAAATCCAGGTCATTCGGTGCTTACAATGGGAAATGTAGCTTTTGATCAAAGTGTAGAGGTAGAAATGTCATTACTAGAAGAATTGACGAAAGCTTCAGGTAAACCTACCAGCTACAATAGATTCCAAAATTTTGACTTCAGTAGAGCGGGGCTTGTAACTCGCAATGTTGCTCGTAGCAGGGTAGATAGGGGCATTTTGGCTGCACACCAAAAAAACAGATTGGGAAGCAACTTGGGAGATTACAATTTGTGGAGAAACAGTTGTGTTTCTTGCAATGTAGATATTTTGGAATCTATGGGATTCAGAGTGCCTCCTATTGCTCGCACTCCTGCTACACTCCGGCTTTGGTGGAAATCTTTAGGGGCAGGCCTCAGGTACAAACAAGATTAGGACTATTTGAATCAGTATTCCGTGGATTGGTTATCAGGCAGTTATAGTACCATTGATACCACTCGAAGGGTAGCTTTTGGTGAGTGGAGGCATTGCAATGTAATGCCCTCCGCTTTTTTAATCTAATGAACACACCTGACCGTTTTTGAAAACCCGGTCAGGTGTTTATTTGAGTATTCTCAAAATTGACAAAACATGTACTTCAAACCGATTGCCTGTTTATTGCTCATCTTAGGGCTGTGGTCTTACCAAGCCAACGCTCAAAGCCAAACTAAAAACAAG
>CALDJV010000996.1 GCA_937899305.1 uncultured Cytophagaceae bacterium | reverse complement strand
GAGTTTTAATGAAATTACTCAAAGTTAAACGAGGCGCTTTTTGCGCTCGTAGCAGCGCTACGGGCAAAACCGATGGCTACAGCTACGCTGTGCCGAGCTCTGCCAACGGCTAAAAAGGAACGAAGTATAACAAAGAGAACCGCAGAACGAAGTTCAAGCTCTGCGCAGCTAAATAAATCCAAATCGGACAATTATTGCGAATACGTTACTTAGCTTGAAGCTCATCAATATGCGAAAACTACTGAATGAAGAACTCGATCGGCTCTCGATAGAAGGTTTTAAAACCGCGGCCAAAAAACCAATTATAGTCATTTTAGACAACATCAGGAGCATGCACAATGTTGGGTCGGCTTTCCGTACGAGTGATGCTTTTTTGGTAGAAAAAATTTACCTGTGTGGCATTACCGCTCAACCGCCTCATCGTGAAATCCAGAAGACGGCCTTAGGGGCTACGGAATCGGTCGCCTGGGCCCACGCCGAAGATACCCTCGACTTGGTAAAACAACTGCAACAAGATGGATGGAAAGTGGCCGCAGTAGAACAAGCTGATGAAAGTATTTCTTTGGAAAAGTATGACTTTGTAGCCCACGAAAAGTACGCATTCGTTTTTGGTAATGAGGTATTTGGGGTAAACGAAGAAGTGGTCAAACAAGCCGATTTTTGTCTAGAAATCCCTCAGTTCGGCACCAAACACTCCTTGAATATTTCCGTGAGCATGGGGGTGGTTATTTGGGACCATTTTAGTAAGACTAGCTAGTTGATAGTTTTTTTAGTTGGGAGTTCGTAGATTCTTTAGTCCACAGTCGACGGTCCAATGCTGTTTCCTTAACGAACCAATATATTATCGGTAATAATGGCCCATTTAATTATTTCTATTTTTTTGATTAAACAGGCAATACATAAGAATAAACGAGTAATTTTAGGTTACTTTCTCTGCTTTTGGCTCGGTTGCCTCCGGCGGCTTCATTTTTTGAGGGCAAAAAATAAAGGAAAAAACCCTCGACAGCATATGCTAGCGCGCAAGGCCAATGCCCCCTCCGTCCATGCTGTCTACCCACCCGCGAGCGAAGCAATGATTTTGCTCCGAGAAACCTTAAGGAAACAGCATTGGTCGACGGTCCATAGTCCATAGTTTTATTCAGTTGGTAGCAATTAAATGAAAAATGTAAAAGAGAGTAGCTTCGCAGAGCTCCCTCTGGTCGGTTCTTCCTTCGTCAGGACAAGAATGAAAAATGACGTGTCACTTCGCACAACCATTTAGCCATAAAACTATAAGCGAAGCGTTAACCATTTAATCTAACCATCAGCCGAAGGCGGAACAATAGGGCAATTTAACAATGTAACCATAAGCGAAGCGAAACAATATAACCACTTCTCAATCTTGTAAACTTGAATAAAAAAAAGATCAAATATCAGTTTACCATTGTATAAATATTATTTTTAATATATTGGAGGCTTATAACGCTTTCAATCAGAAAAAAACAGTTTTGATTTTTTTATCAAGCGGAAATTCTAACTTTGGATTTAGACTTGAAAACCTCAAACTTTTACAATCACACGTATGAGTAAACAATTCAAACACTACGATAGCTATGTCGCCTTCATGGATAAGGTAAAAGCAAAAAATCCTCATGAACCCGAATTTATTCAGGCAGTTGACGAAGTAGCTAGAGATATATTGCCCTTCGAAGAAGAAAACCCCGACTATAAAGGAGTAAAGTTTTTTACCCGCATGATAGAGCCTGAGCGCGTGTTTATTTTCCGGGTTCCCTGGATTGATGACAACGGCAAGTTTCAGCTCAACCGAGGTTTTAGGGTGCAAATGAATAGCGCCATTGGCCCTTATAAAGGAGGCTTGCGCTTTCACCCTTCGGTCAACCTCAGCATTTTGAAATTCTTGGCCTTCGAACAAGTATTCAAAAACAGTTTGACTACCCTGCCCCTGGGTGGTGGTAAGGGAGGATCTGATTTTGATCCTAAAGGCAAATCGGACAATGAAGTCATGCGATTTTGTCAAAGTTTTATGACTGAGTTAAGCAAATATATCGGAAACAATGCTGATGTTCCTGCAGGTGACATTGGAGTGGGTAGTCGTGAAATCGGGTACATGTTTGGCCAATACAAACGCATCAAGGGGGTATATACTGGAGTACTTACTGGAAAAGGGCTCAGCTACGGAGGTAGTTTGATTCGTTCGGAAGCTACCGGCTACGGAAACGTATATTTCTCGCTCAATATGCTTGAGCGTAACAATATTGACATTGCCAAGCAGGTATGTACTGTATCTGGCTCGGGTAATGTAGCTCAATATGCCACCCAAAAACTCATCCAATTGGGAGCTAAAGTAGTGACACTTTCCGATTCAGGAGGTACCATCTACGATAAAGACGGCATTGATGATGACAAACTGGCTTTTGTCATGGAACTCAAAAACGAGCGTCGCGGCCGTATCAAAGAATACGCAGAGAAATATCCTAACGTAGAATATTTCGAGGGTGGTCGCCCCTGGCAAGTACCCTGCGACTTGGCCTATCCTTGTGCCACTCAAAACGAGCTCAATGGAGAAGAGGCCGCTACTCTGGTAAAAAATGGCTGTAAGGGCGTTTTTGAAGGAGCCAACATGCCTTGTACTCCAGAGGCTACCGATATTTTCCGGGAAAACAAACTACTCTATGCTCCTGGAAAGGCCTCAAATGCAGGTGGGGTGGCCACATCTGGTTTAGAGATGTCTCAAAACTCACTGCGTTTGTCTTGGACTCGTGAGGAAGTAGACCAGCGTTTGAAAGAAATCATGGGGAGCATACACGAACAGTGTGTCATCTATGGAAAAGACAACGAAAATGGTTATGTAGATTACCTCAAAGGAGCCAATATTGCTGGGTTTGTAAAAGTAGCCGATGCAATGATGGCCCAAGGGTTGGTTTAAAACCACGGTTTATTTGACATAAAAAATGGCTTCTATCTTACGATAAAAGCCATTTTTTTATAAATATCTTTCTAGATACCCCGACCACAATTTCACCATTGCAATAACGTTTGTTTTCGTGAATAAATTTGAGTGATGGTAATGTTATTTAAACAAATGGTCGTGGCAGTCTTGCTATCCATTCTTTTGCTTTCCTTGAGAGATTGCTTGTAATAAGCTACCGCCTCTACATAATTATTTTGCTTGCGATACACGCTGGCGATGTTGCTCAAGTTACTTGTAATCGCAAACTGATCTCGCGACTTTTGATTCATTTTCAGTGCCGCTTTGTAATATCTCAAAGCTCTCTTGGCCTGCCCCATTTGCTCATAGACCAACCCAAGGTTATCGAGGGATAACGCTATTTGCTTGGCATTTCCAAGTTGGTAACGCAGTTCTAGTGACTTCAAAAAGTGTTCAAGGGCTTCATTGTGACGACTCGCCAATATGCACATATTTCCAGCTAAACTGTAAGACTTGGCCAACCCGGGCTTGTCATTGATGGCTTCAGCAAGTTCAATTGCTTGTCGAGCATAAATCAAGGCTTTTGCCGGGATATAACTATGCCTGGCTACCAAACCATGCAAAGTTGTTAGACTAGCTTTTGCACTATGCAGGGAATCTGGTTTCAGAGAATATGCCGATAATTGATAGGGAAGGTACAAACATACAACCACATACATGAGACTTTTCATGGAATAACTTTTAATGTTTCATAATGCTTCAATGCTATTTCAATTGGGGTAATTTTGCCTGTGTCAGATTACTTTTTTGAACAAAATTTGTTTGTGGTCTTATTTTTTGATTTGTCTTTTTTGTTCATCAAAAACAACAATTTTTATACCAATAGAAAGGAAAAATTGAATAGAATAAAATAAGGAAGGAAAAGTGGAGAAATAATGAGGTTTTTTTTAGTCGACAGTCCATAGTCCACGGTCGACGGTCCATAGTTTTCTTTAGTTGGGAGTTTTGTTTTCAGTCCATAGTCGATGGTCCATAGTCCATAGCAGCGCAAAGTGGAGCAATAGTTCGCTAAGGCTCGCTTCAGTTACTATCATATTTGCGAAAACAAGAAATAAATCATCGCCTCGCACAGCCATTTAAGATCCTTCCTTCGTCAGGAGAGCTGCAACAATGAGCGGAGCAATATAAATGAATCACCGCCTCGCGCAAGATCCTTCCTTCGTCAGGAGAGCTTTAACCATAGAACAATGAGCGCAGCGGAA
>CALDJV010000995.1 GCA_937899305.1 uncultured Cytophagaceae bacterium | reverse complement strand
CCTGATCATCAAAAGGAGAAAGGTACATCCGACTGAGTTTTTGGTAACCTTGGCTGGTTTTGACCTTGGTATGGGCTACAATTTCCTTGTCCGAGGGGAAAAATTGGGTGCGAGAAGTAATCACTACTTTGTAAAAGTCTTGAGTAAATTCAATGATTTGCTCGAGACGTTGTTTGTAATTATCGGCCGCCAATTGATCTTCATCAAAAGCATCTAACAAGAGAATGGTGTCTTGGGCTTGCCCTAAACTTTTGATTTTCTCAAGGTAATGCCAAGTTTTATAATTGGCAATGTGGAACAACCGCATGGTTTTATGTCTTGGAACTCGTTTCTTTTTGTTCAGGTCTTTTTTATGGTAGTTCCACTCCAAAAATAAATTAATCATCAAAGTAGTTTTGCCCATACCTGAATCGGCCAAAATCAGAAAAAACTTGGTGTCTACCTGTTTGCCAAGCTCAGCTGAAAACACTCGATCAAGAAAATGAGGAATGGTAGGCGTGCGAGCAATGTCAGCAAAAGAGTCTTTGAGTTCTTGGCCAATAGATGGAGGCAGGTTTTGCCACTGCGTGGGAATATAAAACTGGGTTGCTCGGAAGATTTGAGTAGGCAAATAAAAATCAGTGATGTCGGGTGGGGGCAATGGAGTATTCTGGATTTGGAGAATCACATCGCCATCTATCTGATTGACATACATTTTATCCGCAGTAAGTTTATCACCACCTATGTTGTCTCCACTGCCACTGTGTTGTTGATTTAGCTGAGCCATACGTTGAATTGATTGGATGATTGATCCAGTTGAGAGAATTGATGTTTTGACCAATATAAGGAAATTTTCTGAGGCTAGGTAAATGCTTCACTCGAATATCCTTGTATCTTGAGTACTATAATTATGATAATTTTACTCAGGATGCTTGGTAAGATGAGGCGTAAAAAACGCTTTCAATGGATATTTTACTTTGCCAATTCTTTGAAGGATTTGATAAAGTGTTTTTTCGTTATACCTTGATGGAATGATTGAGGATGAATTTGCCTTGGTCAGGCCCTCATTTTTAGCTTTTTACTTTTTGGGGTTCCTCGCTTTTTTTGTTTATTGAAGATACAAAAGCCAAAATAAGATTTTGAAATTATAGCGAAAACGATGAACTCATTTGGTACAGAACAGATTAAGTCAAGGTGAGTTCTATTCATAAAACGAAACTATAAAATACAAAAGCAATGAAAGAAGCCGTTATTGTCTCCACTGCACGTACCCCAATAGGCAAAGCCTACAAAGGGTACCTCAACAATACCTACGCACCTACTATGGGAGGCTGGGTAGTAAAAGAAGCGGTAAAAAGAGCGGGCATCGACCCAGCCGAAGTAGATGATTGTATCATGGGGTGTGCCTTGCCCCAGGGAACTTCCAGCCCAAACATTGGCCGTTTGGTAGCACTATCAGGTGATTTACCCGTAACGGTGGCTGGAATGACCGTAGATCGTCAATGTGCTTCAGGAATGATGGCCATTGCGACCGCGGCCAAGCAAATCATAGTAGATGGCATGCAAATCGTAATCGGAGGCGGGCTAGACTCCATCAGTTTGGTACAAAACAATCATATGAATACCCACCGCATGTTTGACAAAGCATTGGTAGCCAAGCACCGTGATGCATACATGCCCATGCTCCAAACTGCCGAAACCGTAGCCAAGCGTTACAATATTAGCCGAGACCAACAAGACGAGTATGGATTGCAAAGTCAACAACGTACTGCAGCGGCTCAGGAAGCAGGCAAGTTTGACGATGAAATCATTCCAATTACTGCCAACAAAGCCATTGTAAACAAGGAAACTAAAGAGGTGACTTATGCCGATGTTACAATGACTAAAGACGAAGGAAACCGCCCGAGTACCACGCTTGAGGCCTTGCAAGGATTACGCTTGGTAAACGAAGGAGGAACCATTACCGCGGGAAATGCCAGTCAATTGTCGGATGGAGCGTCGGCTTGTGTAGTGATGGATGCTAAATTGGCCGAACAACGTGGCTTGACTCCTTTGGGAGCTTATCGTGGAATGGCGGTGGCTGGAACCGAACCCGACGAAATGGGCATCGGACCTGTTTTTGCCGTGCCCAAGCTCTTGAAACAACATGGCTTAAAAGTAGAAGACATTGGTTTATGGGAGTTGAATGAGGCTTTTGCTGTCCAGGTAATTTATTGCCGCGATCGTCTGGGTATTCCAAATGATTTGTTGAACGTAAACGGAGGCTCTATTGCAATTGGCCACCCTTATGGAATGAGCGGTTCGCGTATGGTCGCCCATGCATTGATCGAGGGCAAACGCCGTGGTGCCAAGTATGTAGTATCTACCATGTGTGTCGGTGGCGGTATGGGAGCAGCTGGATTGTTTGAGGTTTATTAATGTCTCAGCGCTGGTGAATGGCAAAAATCTCCAAATTAACAAGCTGCTTTAGTACTAATTAACTAAAGTAGCTTGTTTTTTAGGGTTAGTTTACTATTTTTGAATTATAAGAGAAAAAATTGTACTCCATTCAGAATTACCTCCCTACTTTAGATTATAAAATAGCAGGGAAGTGAAAAACGATTTAACCCAAAAATAACTTTATGTCTTTTTACGCAGGAGAACGGCAACAAAAAATATATTCATCAGGGGCAAGCGGTAAGCGACCCATTGTTCCAGTAGATTTGACCCAACTTGAAGAAGCAGCTCGAAAAAAAGTGCCTGCGAAGGCCTTTGCCTACATTGCAGGAGGAGCCGGTATTGGTCAAACTATCCAAAATAATCGTACTGCTTTTCAATCATACGAAATCATTCCTCGTATGCTGCGAGATGTGTCAGTGCGCGACACCTCAGTAGAGTTGTTTGGCGATAAATTGCCATCCCCGTTGTTGACTTCTCCGGTGGGAGTGCTAGAAATGGTACATCCAAGGGCTGATATTGCATTAGCCGAAGCGACTAGTAGTTTGGGAGTACCTATGATTTTTTCTAATCAGGCTTCTCGCCCAATGGAAGACTGCGCTGCTAAAATGGGGGACAGCCCTCGGTGGTTTCAGTTATATTGGAGCAAATCCAACGACTTGGTCGCAAGTCTGTTAAAGCGAGCCGAAGCCTCGGGCTGTTCGGCGATTGCGGTTACATTAGACACCACCATCTTGGGATGGCGCATTCGAGATCTGGACCAAGCTTATTTGCCATTTCTAGAGGGCAAAGGCATTGCTCAGTACACCAGTGATCCGGTTTTTCAAAGATTGATGGACGAACCAGATGCCCCCAATGCGCCTCAATTAAAACCTAAAGTTACTTTGCATTTACTGAAAACAGTGATGCAAATGAAAAAAAACTACCCGGGTGGTTTTTGGAAAAACTTGCGATCTGATCGCCCCCTGAAAGCAGTTCGAAAGTTTACTAGCATTTATTCCCGTCCCTCTATCAAATGGGAAGAACTCAAGTTTTTACGCGAGCATACCAAGTTACCCATCGTTCTCAAAGGCATACTCCATCCCGATGATGCTCAAAAGGCGTTGGATTATGGTATGGATGGCCTCATTGTGTCTAACCACGGAGGGCGTCAAGTAGATGGAGCGGTGGGAACCTTTACAATGTTACCCGAGATTATAAAAGTGGTTGATGATCGAGTACCAGTATTGTTAGATAGTGGTGTACGCAGTGGTTCAGACATGTTCAAAGCCATTGCATTGGGGGCTAAAGCAGTATGCATTGGGCGACCTTATGCCTACGGATTGGCCTTGGCTGGTGCTGCCGGAGTCACCGAAGTTTTGAGTAATTTGATGGCCGATTTTGAGTTAAATATGGCTCTTTCGGGCTGTACGTCTATCAAAGAAATCACCCCTGACACAT
>CALDJV010000994.1 GCA_937899305.1 uncultured Cytophagaceae bacterium | reverse complement strand
ATTATACAAATTAGAAACATAAATTGGGAAACTTATTTTTGTTTCATCCCTAAAACGCTTGCGAATCAAGTCAGGCAGGTCTGCCAGCCATTGTTCATTGTTGTAAATATCAACATCATCATACCCCAGAGAATAATGCTCCACTAAGTCTTCATGTCCTGTTTTATACAGAGTTTGGTCGGTACCATCACCTGAGTGTGAGTCGAGATCCAAAATCCCGATTTTCTTTGCGCCAAAACGCTTTTTTATCAAAATAGCGGCAATCGTTAAACCAGAGAAAGTGCAAAATCCTGCGGCTTGATCATAACAGGCGTGATGAAATCCCGAAGTGGGCGAGAATGTCGATTCACGGTGTTGATACGCATGAGTAGCCGCGCTCACAAAACTACCCGTCGTCCATAACAAGCTCTTGGCTACTTCTTTACTTTTGTTATCAAATCCATTTTTGATAGTCCCTTTCAAGATGCCTCGCACATAAGAAGGATCATGGGCCAGACTTAGCTCATCTACCGTTAAAGGACGAACTTTCATAATCTCCATGGGGCATCCTAATTTTTTCCAGGATTGCAACACAAGCTTGGGTTTTCTTGCACTAGGAGAATCACCAACCATCGCCTCGACCGTTTGTTGTTTGTTATAAAAAACTTTCATTTCAAATAATTCAGATTGGTAGGGCATTCGTTCCCTTCACCGGGCATCAGCATCCAGTGATGAGAATCGTTAGCCTGTCAACATTTGTCACTTATATAGCTTAGGTACGGTTCCCTGTTGCATCAAGTTGTTGCTTAAATTTTTACGCTTTGGTATACACGAAGACCATGGGTGCTAGTAATCGTTTGCTTTTATACACCTCTAAACAACCATCCCTTCAAGAGCTTGACTACATTGGGCATTAAGACCCAGGTAAGTAGAGGAACCAGAAAAAGCGTAACACAAAGGGTGATGAGTATGGGTGAAAATGAGGGAAAAATAAATCGAAACAATTTAGAAACGATCACTACTCCAGGAAATACCAATAACCAAGTCAACACCGCCATTTTCCACTTGGGAGGAGCTCCCACGTTCTTCGTATCGGGTGCCTCAAACCAAAAGTCGATGCCTGTTACTTCTCGCAAAACCATTTCTTTTTCGTACAAGCCATCCAGCTTTTCTATTTCCTGGGCTCGCTCGTCAGAATTCATCCACTGCTCGAGGGTTTGAAAATCCAAAAACTTAAATAAAATCAAGTAATCGGTATGGCCGTCTGGAGGGTGAATAAGTTGTAATCCTTTGAATCCTTCAAATTGTTGGGCTGCAATAGTGATTCCTTCTACCCATTCTTCAAACAGATTTGTTTTATCAGTTTTGATAAAGTGGCGAACAACGGTAGTGACTGAGGTGTCGGTAGTTTTGGCTTCCATAGTTTTAGCAGCATCTAGTCTTGCAAATCTTACACTTTATGAAGGCGCAAGGTGCAGAATATTGTCTGTTTCTCCAGCCCATTCCTCAAAAAGACCACTCAAGTTCCAGTGCTGTGGATAAGTAACATAAAAACACCAATAATTTATTGGCATTTTGGGAGAAAACACCCAGAGTGTAAAGGTGCTACTTCTTACTATTTTTTCAACTCTTTGGCAATTCTTTGTTCTAGCTTTTTCACCTGACCAATAATCTGATCATATTTCCGGAGCTTGAATATTCGATTGTGCCTTATGCGCCATAAGTAACTCAATATTTCCTTTTTCTCATTCAGAGAAATCTTGTCCAGCTCCTTGAAGCGCTGCAGATTTCCGGCCTGGTCAAACTCCATAAAGGGATGTAATATGGCATTGGTACGAGCGTAGTAGTTTTTGTAAGATTTCATTTCGGGTACTTCATATTCTAGCTTCTCGAGTACGCTATAATGATAATCATACAGGGCAATGATTTGTATTCTCAATGAATCGTTGGTCACGGTTTTTAGGTTATTGGCCTTGAGAGATTCATAGGCCGATTGGTTGATGATGGGAATATAGTCTCTAAACAACCTAATGTAATAAACTGCCATAGAGTCCTGGAGGATGTTTTCGCCTTTGAGTAGTCCTCTAAACAGCGAGTCGCTTTTTAGGCTCATTTTATTTCCATAAATATTGATCCCAAAGTCGTGCACATCTATTTTCAGGCTATTCCTTATCTCCGATAATATCTTCTGCTCAGAGTCTTTATTTACCCGATGGTCATTCCAGTTGTTGAGTGCAAATGCAGATACTACTGCCACAAATATTGACACAAATTCCAATGCGTATTTTCTCCAGTTTCGTTTCTTCACTTCATTTGTTATTTTGTGTAACACAACTTAACTACTCATGATAAACATACCCAGGTTTATGAAGGCATGACTGTCAAGCCAATTCATCAAAAGCTATCCATCACTACTAATCAATATTATGAACATATTTGGTTCAACTCTTCAGAGATTCTCTCCCGACCTAACTATTTCAACTTCGGTCAGGCGATTCAAAATTAAATACTTTCATTGGGTACTCAAACAAAATTGGCTCTCATTTGTCATAAGAGCCAATTTTTGCTTGAGTATATTGCTTTTGTCATTACTTGTCTGCCAAAGCAATCGATTCTATGGTAGTAAAACAAGGGGTATTGACCTTAAGCGGTTGGCGTTCTATAGAAGGTTCTGAAAGTGACGTATTCTTTGCCAATAAACCGGTAACGGTTACTTTCTTACCTTCAAAACGGGCCACTTCCTCCGTTGGGCGTAAAGAAGCAGCCTTATAGGGTGGTAGCAGATTTACTTCCAGAGTATCATTTACTACTATTTTGTAGTGTCCCTGGTGCTCACCAGTCCCTCTTTTGGCGATGATACTCTTGGTATACACCCCAATCAGGGTCACTTTCTGATTAAATTTAATCTCAGTCATTGTATTTTGGGTAGATTTGGGTGGTTTATGGACGCAACCATGCACCACCCCGGCCAATACCACAAGGGTAATAATTATTTTTTTCATTATTTTTCTTTGATAACCATAGTCGTTGGTGTCTTCCCATGTTGTTTGGTATCATGGTGTTGCTCGTGGAAGGTTTGTCCCTTTTTGCTGGTACCGTACATGGCAAAATCCCATTTTTTGTTTTCTACTTCTGGATCCCCCACTGCATAATTTTCCAATGTTACATTATCGGTTTTATCGTCACTCTTCATCACCACACCTCCCCAGTGAAAGTTCCAAGTACTTACCCCTGAGTAATCTTCTCCACCCGAAGACATGGTATAGCCTTGTCCTACTTCTGGATTGGCATATCGGTTTATTTTCAGATACTTGTCTATCTCGTCTCGTTTGTCTTCTGACCTCGTATTGTAACACGACATCATAATTTCACCATACTCCGTAGCCTTGTCCCAGTAAACCTCGAGGAAGGCTTCTTTAGCAGTAGTATCGCTGGTACCATGATAATCACTCAAGGCTTTATTCATTTCTTGCTTTTTCAATGTAGCCTTGTCCAAACTTGCCTGTATCTCTTTTTTGTCGGTCTCAGTGGTAGAAGACATCGTGAGCCATTTGCTCAATAATTTTTGCATAATTTCGGCTTTCATCAAAGCAGGCGAAGTAGCCGACGTTTTTGACATTTTACCCGTCATGGCATCTTTGTGCAGTGCGGTACGATTAGTACCACCCACTACTACTCCTGAGCTTTCACCACAATCGGCCCAGAGGTCCATATTGTCTCCCGAAGTAGCGTTTTGTTTATTTTTAGGCAATACTTGCTTGAGGGTGACAGAATCCACCGTAATTTCTTTTCCCCCGGTTTGTTCTAATTCAATGCCTGAACCTACGGCTTGCAACTCACTATTGGCAGTAGCTACCTTACCCGGTTTGGCGTACAACAAGTGATTGGGATAACCCTCTCTTACTGCCACAGTTTTGTCGTCAGATACCCGATACGTACCTTTAGATCCAGTGGCGCTAAAATATCCCTGTATTACTTTATTTTGAATGGGTTGATTGGTAAGGTCCGTTGAATTTGCTTCAGTAGTAGATTGACCAATCGTACAAGGATTGCACTTCATTTGTACTGCCTTATCGCCCATTACATCAGCTTCTTTTTCCAAGCCTTGGTCATCGTTTACGGGCAACCCTTTAGCTTGTACTGTGGGTTGTACCCGTCCTTGTTTTTGTTGTACTACGTGCCAGGCCTCGTGTGGCAAGTGTTGTTCATTGCCAGGACCTACGTGGATGTCGGTTCCTTGAGCATAAGCTTTGGCTTGAATAGCCGCCGGTTTGCTTGAGTTATAATGTACTTTGACATCATCCATAGAATATCCTGAAAGATTTTCTACTCCAGATTTTATATTATCAGGTAGTCCAGTGTTATTGGATTTGCGTTGTAAAGGGGTTTGCTTGGCTTGTACCGGGGGTTTGGATTTGCGTTGTAAAGGGGTTTGCTTTGCTTGTACCGGGGGTTTGGTTTGGCGCTGTACAGGCTTTTGTTTGGCTTTGTGTGGTGATTTTTTTTGGATAATCGCAGGAGTTGCTTTGGTAGGAGCAGATTGCTCTACCTGTTGATGAATAGTGGTATGCATAAGTTTTGTTAGTTAGTTAATTAGATAACGTAATTATAGACCCTATGCTAACCTCTTGCAGAGCTAAATTGTACTACACCAAGAGAGTTTTGACGACATAGTTAATGCTACAACTTCTTGTAGGAAAAATGACTATAAATTAGGCAAACATATGCTTTTAAACATTAGTGAGCGGTACATTATTTGTCAAGTCTTCCCAAGAATTCTAATAACCT
>CALDJV010000993.1 GCA_937899305.1 uncultured Cytophagaceae bacterium | reverse complement strand
ATGTGGAAACCCACGGCAGCAAGGCTTTGGCTCAGTTGAATAACTTGACCAAAAAGATGCAAAGTGGAGTGTATAGTGGCGCGATATACGTAGGCTTTGCCGCTGAGGGCACCCAGGCGACTACCTCGGGGCAGCTCACCGACCTGGATTTTGGCATTGACCCAGAAGAAATGTATGCATCGTGGCTGGGACAAGCTTTGGGCATTGGAGTAAGCGGAGGTTTTGTAATGCTGATTGATCAACCCGAGGTGCTTTGGGGATTGTACGAAGGCTGGGCGTATTACCGCCAGTACCTCGAGCACACCCCCAATGTAAAAGACAAACAAATAGAAACCTGGAATGGCTACTGGCTCCGACATTATTTTGGCAAACGTTACAATCCAGCGTTCCCAGATGAAGGGCTGCAAATAGACACTAAAGAGGTAGTGGGTAAGATGGCAATTCCGACCAGTGAATGGGTGAAGATCATCTTTGCTTTGGCAAACAAGTACTCCAAGCAACAAATCACGGCTTATGCCTACAACCTTTCTCAGACCAATACCACCCTGGGATTTATCAACCTTTTTTTGCCCGAAATACGCACCATGTATGAGCTAAGGGATGCGGTATTTCTTAAAAAAGAGGATGTCATACTCAAAGACAAGGAAATAGAAGATTTGCAAACCTTTTTCAATTTCAAAAACGCCTGTAAACTCGGGGTGATTGGATTGAAAGCCCTGGAACCCGACAAGCTAAGGACGTATATGCCCAAAGGCTCAGTAGAATATGCCGGAGGGAAGGATTTCAGCTTCAAAGACGAGACATCTTATTTCAATTACAAACTTTATAAACTTTGGATTACCGCCATGTTAAACAAACTAGAGCTACTGGAGCTGGCTTCTCAATTGGCCACTACCCTGACAGAGATTGAAAACGATAAGCAAAATCATGATCGAGGTAAAACGATCACCTCTAATCTTGTAAAAGAGATTAGAGAAAGTGAAAAACTCGGGCATTTTATAGAAGGGTTGACCAAGGTGATGGAGCAGTTTACGGTGAGTATGGATCTTAAGGGCTTGCTTACCGAAGTACTGGCTTTGCCCAGCGATCAATTCCCTTTGTTTATCACCTTATTACGCTTCGATTATCAATATCAAAAATCTCAACAATAATATTTAAAGTACCTACAAAACGTAATCAAAATGAAAAATTCTCACTTGATTTATTTACGTGGTTTGCGCCATGCCACTCATACTGTATTTGGAGTAAATGATGGACAAAAATACTTCACTGACCCTCAGTTTGGACGTAAAATGGCCTACTCGAGCGGACAACAAGTCAAACGCTCCATTATGGAAGCTTTAAATTTGCCTTTTGCTGCCATTACCTTTAACTGGGAAATAGATAAAAAAAGCCAAAAAGCCAGCCAAAAAGAACCGCACTCGCCTTGTGACCCCACCTTTGCCGATCAGTTGTTGGGAGGATATATGAAGGCACAAAGTGGCCAAATGACGGTCAAAAGACGCAGCCCTTTGTCGATTTCGGCCATGCGTCCTTTGCATCCTTTATTGGGTGGGATAGAATATCCTCCACACGAAAACCTGACCTTTGATCGTACTTCTCACCCCGAGCACCATCAAGTGAATGTATTTTGGCTGGATGGAAAAAAGAGAGGGGAGAAACTGAGTGATGAACAACTCAACGAATGGTTGACTTCCAATAATCGAAGTTTGCCCAATCGGGCGTATATTCAAGAGCAAACCCGGGCTTCAGGATTGTTTGTGTACGACATTGCCATTGATTTGCGTACCTTATTTTGTGTGTCAACCAACCGACTCGAGCCAGAGCTTTTTCCTGAAATTGAAGAAAAGTTGAGGGCTGAGGGCTGGCAAGAAGGGAAAAACATTTTTGGACGGTGTCTGATTTGTCCGAAGGATACCCGGGAAGAAATTATCAAAAACCTGGCGTCGGCTTTGATCAATTGGCGAATTACCTCGAACCAGGCCCGTACATTTAGCCTGATGGAAACCGTTGCTTTGGCCATGAGTGACAATGCCAATCAGGTGGCCTATGCCATCCGAGGCGATTTAAAAACCGATGTGGAAAGACCCCAGGCCGTCCCCAGGATAGATGAAAGAACCAAAGCCGATTTGTTTATCAGTCCAATTGCGGCCAGTCACATCGCCGGGGCGGTGGGTAACGTGGAGGCACTGGAACAGGCAGAGCAAAAGCTGATAGATATGATGATGGCGTTTGATTACGAGCATCAGTAGCGTAAACAATATATTCGCGGAAAACCTTTGGGGGATGCATCGAGCTATTCCCTAGAGGTTTTCATTACTTACCCTATAAGGTAATGTCGTTTAGTTAAGCAAAATAATATCGATTAAAGAACGCTGATCAAGGATTTGAGAAGGAGACTGGCGCCTTAAAATAAAGCCAGTGAAAGTTTTTCCTTCATTATTCGAAATTAACTGCGTTGAGCTTGGCTTACGCCTGCGGTTCGTTGATCGACATTCAAAATTCATTTTTGTCACAGCAATAATTAACTTAATGACATTGCCCTGTAAGGCCTGTTTTCCAGGTCATTTCCACCATCAGCAAAGCCATAAAATCAATAAGCTGTTCAAAGTTATTTAAACAATACCCCTATGTCTTACATTACCCCCACTCACTTAAACTATTACCATGTATGTCATCGCAAATTGTGGTTGTACGCCAGTGGCATTACCATGGAACACACCTCAGATGCGGTATACGAAGGTAAATTGATTGGAGAAAACACCTATTCCCGACGTTCAACACGCTATACCGAACTTGATCTGGGAATTGCTAAAATAGATTTTTACGATGTCCACAACCGAGTTGTCCATGAAATTAAAAAATCGGATAAGATGGAGCCTGCCCACATTGCTCAAGTAAAGTATTATTTGTTTTTACTGCATCAGCAAGGCATCGAGGGAGCCAGTGGTTTACTAGAGTATCCAAGGCTTCGTAAAACTACCTATATAACATTGGCCAGTGAAGATATCCTAGAGATTCAACGGCAATTGGTGGCCTCAGAACAAATTATGCAAGCCAGCAAATGCCCCGAAAAAATAAAGCTGGGCATTTGTCGCTCCTGTAGCTATTTTGATTTTTGCTGGGTAGCCGAAGAAAATGATGAAACGACCCCTTAACGAATTTAAAAATGCCAAAACCATATTATCTATTCAACCCGGGAAGGTTGTCGAAAAAAGACAAGACCCTTAAGTTTGCCCCGGCCGACCAGACAAAACCTGCCAAATATTTGCCTATCAATGACATTGCCGAACTGTGCATTTTGGGGAGCTTGGATGCCAATAGCGAGATGTATAATTTTTTGGGTAAACAGGGCATTCCAGTTCATTTTTTCGGCTATTATGGCAATTACACTGGTTCATTTATGCCAAGAGAATATTTACTGGCGGGGAAGGTGCAGGTGGCCCAAACCCTGGTCTATGCGCAACTTGAGCAGCGCTTGGTGATTGCTCGTAAGCTATTGGAAGGAGGAGTGTATAATATGCTCAAGAACCTGGCTTATTATCAAAACCGAGGGAAAAATCTGGCCACTTATGGCGCGCGAATAAAGCAATATTACCAAGCCATACAACAGGCCGATGCCATGACCATTGCCGAACTGATGGGCCTCGAAGGCAATGTCCGTCAGGTGTATTATCAGGCTTTCGATCTCATTATCAATGATTTTCACATGCAGGGGAGAAGCAAACAACCTCCACTGAATGAAGTCAATGCCTTGATCTCGTTTGGCAATAGTTTTTGTTATCAACTCTGCATGGGGCAAATTTACCATACCCAGCTCAACCCCACGATTAGTTTTTTGCACGAACCAGGAGCCCGTCGGTATTCATTGGCTTTAGACCTGGCAGAGGTTTTTAAACCAGTGATTGTAGATCGGGTCATATTTAAGTTGCTAAACCAAAAACAAATTCAGGCCAAGCATTTTGATAAAAATTTGAATGCCTGTTACCTGAGCAACACTGGTAGGAAAATATTCCTAAAAGCCTGGGATGAACGCCTCAAAGAAACGGTGAAGCACCGAGTTTTGGGTAAAAATGTGAGCTATAGAGGGCTGGTAAGGCTTGAGTGCTATAAACTGGCCAAGCATGTAATGGGAATAGATGAATACAAACCTTTGAAAATGTGGTGGTAAGATGTACGTGATTTTGGTATATGATTGTGGCAAAAAACGCGTCACCAAAATGCTTAAACTTTGTCGTCAATATTTGAATTGGATACAAAATTCGGTGTTTGAAGGAGAAATCAGCGAGGTAAAATTGAAAGAGTTACTCCACAAAGCCGATCAATTTATTGACAAGACAGCCGATAGTATTATTATTTTCAAAAGCAGAAACGAAAAATGGCTAGACAAGCAAATCGTAGGAAAAGAAAAAAATGATTTGGATAACTTTATCTAGATCATTTTCGGTGGTCTTAACGAAGGGAGACCACCGAATGGGACGTAATTGTATACCCTGTTTTCGTCATCACCGACTACTTCCCCTCATTTGGTTTTACTGCTAAGGAGACCAAATGAAACGAATCCCGAATAGTAAGTTGACGCTACCAAATCGATCATTGTAAAGATCATTTCCTTCGTTGTTCGACATTTATTTTTGCTGCAGTAATTCTTAACTTAATCGCCATTCAGGAAGCATCAAGTCGTCGGTCTACCCCAAAACGAAGTAATTTTGGTTGGAATAAAACGCTAAAAACTGTAAGTAGCTGTATTTCAGTGGTTTATAAAG
>CALDJV010000992.1 GCA_937899305.1 uncultured Cytophagaceae bacterium | reverse complement strand
ATCGAATGTCGAATAACGAAGGAAATGAGCTGTAGAATGATTGATGGAGATGTGTTGGCTTCCTTCTTCAATCGTTGTGATTACCCAAAAAGTTTGGCTATTCTGGTAGTACATTAATTACCATCTATTCAATAATTTTATTTCTTTGTCACCAGGGCAAAATACTTGTGAATCCTTGATAACCATTGGGAAATAATAGTATCCAGGCTCATAAGCAATGAAGCCTGTATCTATTCTTAATCGAGTTAGGATAAATTGTTTCAATTGATCTATTACTTTATTTTTTGCTTTGGAGAGGATCTTTACTTTTAGTACTTTTCCATTTCTTCCTCCTTTCATCTCAACCCAAAACCAACGCTTGATTTTATTTTGACTTAGAGAAGATTTTAGGAACCTTTTTTTTAATTTTTTAAAGAAAGAACGACTTGGAGTATAACTCTCTTTATTTCCACAGCGAACAGGCGTGATTAAATACAACCGTTCAAGAAATAGATAACCTGTATAGGTAGCCATAAAAAAGTCGTTGTATTCATGGCTGCCAGCTTTTTTGGAGATAGAAATTCCTTTGATAAATTTGAAATTATCGAAATATTCCTTTATGTAATTGAATCTATCTGGTGTATAAAACTTCCATTCCCCATCGAATAGCCCCTTCTTTACTTTTCCTACGACTCTAATCAGGTGGTCATTTGTAGTAATGAGATGGATTTTGTCATCAAATACACCATTTCCGTTCTTTACTATTTGCTTTCCCTTTTTGTCGTACATTTCAATGAGATACTCATTCCTGTTCTTGTAGTATACTTGTTTAATTAACTTTCCTTTAGGTGAATAACTTTGCCAGAGTTTACTCCTTTTACCATTTTCGTATTCAAAAGACATCTTAATACGCCCGTTTTTGTAATACATGGTAAACTTGCCATGAGGTTCACCATTTTTATAAGCGCCTGTTAAAAACCTTTTGTTATTTTTATAATATACCTTCACCGAATCTTTGATTAATAAAGAAGTGTCTGCAAATTCAGTAATCAAATAATACTTGGCGCAGTTTTTAAATGCTATTTGAAAAATGCCATTGAGATAAATTTTGACCTTATGATTACCTACTCCTTCAAGGAAATGAGTAAACTTAACTTTATTAATTTGTGCAGAGGAGTAAATGGGAGAAAGGCAAAGGGCAATGAAGAAGAATAACCGATAGATGTTGTTTGATCTTATATGATTCATTTTTAGTAATGTTTAGTATAAATGAGCTATAGCCCATCTCAAAGTTATAAATATCGCTATTAGTAAAACTACATCAATAACCTAATCCATTTGACTCATCTCTCGATGCTATACTTCTTCAAAAAATAGTTCCGTAGCTTTGGCTACGCAAAGATTTTTTTCATCGTATAACAGCTAGATATTACATCAAATTTGGATTACTTTATTTTTTCCGTTTTACTTAGTTCTTTGAAATTCAATTAAATTCTAATTCCTGCCCATTTTTCACTTCCTATTATGCCACTCCTTGCATAATAATTCTTCCTTCACAGCATTGAGTATCCACTTGTACTCCTGTACTTAATCACAAGCATTTTCTGGCCCCCTTTTGCAACCGAACGTATTGAGGGTGCCAAAGGTAATCTTGATCAAAACTCATAAATCAACATTTTTCATCTAACTTAACGACATTGACCAGTACCCTACGGTTTACTTTCTTTTTTACTCTGCCACTCCCTGCATAATAATCCCGCACAACCAGGCTCCATAAGTACCCACTGCATACCCCAATACCGCCAACAAGACCCCTACGGGAGCCAGCGAAGGGTGAAAAGCTGAAGCCACTACTGGCGCTGAGGCTGCTCCGCCTACATTGGCCTGGCTACCAACCGCCACAAAGAAGAAGGGCGCCTTGATCATTTTACCAATCACAATCATAATGATGACGTGCACCAACATCCATATAATGCCAATGAGAAAAAGACCTGGGTTATCAAAAATGGCCATGATGTCCATTTTCATCCCGATAGAGGCAATGAGCACATACAGCAAGAAGCTGCCCATCCGCGAGGCTCCGGCGCCTTCATAGTTACGCAGCTTGGTAAAAGAGAGCAACAAGCCCAGGGTAGTAGCAATGACGATGAGCCAAAAGAAACCCGAAGTGAGGCTAAATTTGGCCAGGTGCGGAGCATTGGCCTTTACCCAGGGCGCAATGAGATCGGCCCCAAAATGGGCTACTCCTACACAGCCAAAGCCAATTGCCATAATGGTGGCCAAATCGTTGAAAGTAGGTATTCGGGCAATACTGGCTTGGTAGGTGACTACCCGTTCCTGCACCTCTTTGATGGCCGAACTATCGGCTTTGAACCAGCCGTCTACCTTGGCCGAAATACCTGCCCCGTAGAGCAAAAAGGCCATCCAAATATTGGCCGTAATGACATCCACCGTAATCATGGCCGAAAAAAGCTTGTCACCAACTTGGAACACTTCTTTCATAGCCGTTTGGTTGGCTCCGCCGCCAATCCAACTTCCGGCTACCGTAGTCAGGCCTCGCCATACCGCATCGGGTCCCACCCCGCCTACAATATCGGGGGCAATGCTACCCACAATCAATAGCGCCAGCGGTCCGCCAATGATGATCCCCACCGTACCGGCAAAAAACATAATGACCGCTTTGCTGCCTAGTTGTCTTATTCCTTTGAAATCAATGCTAATGGTGAGCAATACCAAACTGGCCGGCAACAAATAGCGGGAAGCAACAAAATAGAGTTTAGAACCCTCTCCTGAAATGATCCCCAAGGAATTGAACACCGAAGGGATGAAGTAGCAAAGTAACAAGGCGGGTACATATTTATAAAAGCCTTTGAAACGGTCACTGTGCGAAGTTTGAAACACGGTGACCAAAATTAACAACAAAAGCCCCAATACCACCGCGTCGTTGGTGATCAGTGGTTTGGTAGTCAGCAGGAGGGCACATAAATGACTCATATCTATCTATTTATCCGGACATCAATTCATTACAATTTGCAAATATGATTATTTTACTGATAAATAAAATATTTCGAGGGAGGTTTTCAGGTCCAGCAAGACCAAAAGAACAAGGCCGAAAAAGAAAGAACGAGAAAAAGGACGAGAAATAGAACGAGAAATAGAAAGGGGAGATGAAGGCAAAAATAAGGCATAAAAAAATCCCGTGCCTGTCAAGACACGGGATTGATTTATATTTAAGAGTGTATCATCCGAAGATTACTTAAGTATCTTCTTGGTGAGTATACTCTCTTTTTCATGTCCGTTAGAATCATTGTAAAGTGTATTCACTTTTATGATTACAACCTCTCTACCACTACCCGGAGTAAGACCGAATCGTAGCTTACGAGAACCACTGTTAAGATCCAAGGTTTGAGTACCTAATTGTCTACCTTTAAGATCAGTAAGGGTCACAGTAACTTTCTTGATTACAATATGCTTAGAACCACTAAACAAATCAGTCAAGTTCACGTCTACGTGATCCTCGGCAGGGTTTGGTCCTACTTTCACATCTTCGTCACCAATGTCAGTGTGCTTGGCATCAAAGAAGATGGCACCACCACCACCAGTACATTTGATAGCATCCAGGTCAAAACCATTGGCATCCGCATCTACAAAGTCGCTTGGACTACTCACGTCTACGATTCGGAAGTATTGCGCCCAGTTAAGGGTACCCAAATCATAGTCAGCATCCATACAACCTTCGCCTAACAGCGTCCAGTCGTTGCCAAACTTAGAAGCGTATACTTTTACGCGCTCTTTGTTGTTGTTGCAGTCAAACTCAGGACTGTACTCTACAATAGAGATGTCATCGCCCGAGCTATTGAACAAGGCAAAGTCAAACTTGATGATGATTTCACCACCGAAACCAAGAGATACCGACTGAGTAGGATCATTGATATCTCCTACATCACCCAATGCTTGGTTAGGATCGTTGCCTGCGTCTAACGCTGAACCGTCTTGCTTGGTTCCAGGAGTAAACGATACCAGTTGACGACCTTCACAACCTTTAAGATCAGCTGGAGGGTTGGTAGGCGTAGTGCCATTCAAACAAGCAATACCATCTACATCAAATCCATCCGCGGTAGCATCAGTAAAGTCGTTGGCATCAGATACATCAATGATTCTGATAAATGAAGCCTCGTGTAGTATGCCTAAGTCAAACTCACTATTGGCTCCACAGGCAGTACCTAATGGTACCCAATCAATTCCATTGGTAGAAGCAAACACTTCTGCTTTTTCTGGGTTGTTGGTACAGTTAGAACCATCAGGGCTGGCTTCTGCGATACGAATATCGTTGCCATCACCGTTGGCTACTGGGGCACCATAGATCAAGGTGATTTCACCACCAAATCCAAGACTTACATAAGTTCCGGTGGCATTGGTACGCTCAGGCTGGCCAAGGGCCGCAAATGCATTACCAAATACCGCTTGTCCAGATTTGTTAAATCCTGGGATGTAGCGATCAGGGAAGATTGGGAAACAGCTCTCTCCTGAGAAATCAATGTTCACCGTAGTATTTACCGTTGCTACGTTATTGGCTGGGTTCGGATCTTCAATACTGCTACTTACCGTAGAAGTAATTTGTAGATCGCCCGTAGTTTCCAATTTCACTTTTACTTCAAAGTTAGCCGAAGCACCGCTTGCCAAACTAGTAATGGCAGACTCAGTAGAAGAAATCAAAGTCATACCAGCAGGCAAGCCATTGGTAATACTGATTTGATCTGCATTGTCAGGACCATTGTTGGTCACCGTAAAGGTATAAGTTGCTTCTGCGTTCTGGAAGGCTGTTGCCGGACCAGTACCCGTGATTTGTAGATCTGCTACTGGCTTCGCTACTACCGTAGTAGTTACCGAAGAAGTATTGTTGCTCAAATCTGGATCAGTAGGTGAAGCCACGCTCACGGTAGCCGTGTTGGTAATGTCACCCGTAGTGGTCGTTACTGCTTGTACAGTGACGGTCTTACTGGTGTAGATGTTCATCTCACCCAAGTATAGTACTCCACTAGGAGTAAAGGTTCCACCCGTTACTGATACTACATTCAATCCACTTGGAATTACATCCGTCAATTTCACCGCCTTGCTCGTATTAGAATCATCACCAGCAGTTCTTGGACCATTGTTGGTTACTGTAATGGTATAATTGATGGTATCACCTACCGTTACATTGGTTTCGTCTACCGTTTTCACTACCTGAAGATCCGCCTCATCGGGTGCATAATAAATGTGCTCCCAGGTTTGGTCTCCACAAGGGGTAGAGATATTAAAGTTGACATTGGCCTTGAATACTCCAGTACCATCGCTTGACACATTACCCCATTGGCCTTGGGCCGGAATAGGAATGGTGATCTCGTAAGTACCGTCTTGATCAAATGTACCAGAAGCCTCTACTGCAGGTACTGATGGATCAGTTGGGAAAGTAAGTTTCCAGTTGTAAGTCACTGGTTCAGTAATGTTTTTCAACGTTACCGTTACTTTGTCGCTCTGACCATTCCATACTGAGTTCCACTGAGTAGAGTCAGTCAATGGTGTACCATTCAACAAAATCTCACAAGTAGGATCTGTTGGTGGGTTATGAGGCTTACAAGTGGCATCTAATAAGATGTCAGCCATTGCAGTTACCATATCGTCGGCATTGTCTACCGTATGGTACAATGCACCTGTAATGTGCGCACCGTATTCTAATATATCATCATTGAATTCGCCCTTGTTGCTATTGAGGTCTTTTTGTACTCCCAATCCGTAAATCAACAAGTCGCCTACTTCAGATTTCATCTCTTCCATCAAGCCCATCACTTCCGAAAGTGGCTTACCGTGGTAAGTACCTGGGTTGCTACTGTTGGCACCGCCCATTGTGGCTACTTCTTCCTTGGTACGGAAAGTTTGAGTAGCTTCATTGAAGATGTCAATCACTTCGGCCTTCTTGGCACTGTAAGTCTTGCCATTCAAGTCAATGTTAGGCACTCCATCCGTCAACAATACCACTACTGGAATCTTATTAGGATCACGGGTTTTTAATAAATCCTTGGCGTTGCGCATACCTTTTGGCATTGGCGTATAACCATATGGTGATCCAAGGTTTTCAACCGTTTCGTTGAGCTTCTGATAGTCTTTGGTAAATCCTGAAATAACTTGTGAGCTCTTGCCACGTCCAAATGTAACCAAAGCAGCTCTACTTTGTACTCCTTGCTTGGCCAAAGTTTTGTTGGCAAAGATCAAGGCATCCTGAGCAGCACGGAATCTAGAAATGGTTTTGCCGTCGGCATCCGTTTTAGGATACTCCCACTGCATACTTCCTGAGTTATCCAATACATAGATTACTTCAATTGGAGGCTCACAAAGGTCGGGTAGGGGCTGTCCAGGACAAAGGTTTTCCAAATCAAGGTTAAAGTCACCGTGTCCTTTTCTTCCAGTACCTACTTCTTCCCAGTAGAACCAAGCCGAAGCACCAAACTTCACGTTTTTACCGTTGGCAGTCAATCCAACCTGCAAGCCCATCTTTTTGTCAGCAGGCTTGTGAGTCAATTTCACTACTTGGCCAGTGCTGGTATTGGTCATCGTAGCCTGGGTTTCGTCCATCTCAAAGAATTTCCAGTTCTTGGTTACCTCGTCAGGTTGGTAACCCGCTTTCAATTCTTTCTTAGGCATCATATCATTGGTAGCGCGGTTAAACTTCACATCTACCAAATAACGAGCTCCCATACTGGCACCACCACCTTTGGTCACCGTAGCATATCCGTAGATATGTGCTTGGCTATCATCTTTGGTGATGTCCATGTAAGCATCTTTATCAAAAGTAAAGATGGCTTTTTGCCCTTGAACAAATAAGTTAGGCATCCAAATACTGTGATCGTGGTTACCACCGTGAGCACCATCCGAAACGGCATTGCTCAATACGTGACGGTAAGCATCATCAGGACACTCTAAATCATCGGGACAAAGGTTATCCATATTCAAGGTGAAGTCACCAGTACCTTTTCGTCCGGTACCTACTTCTTCCCAGAAGAACCAAGCCGCTGCACCAAAGTTTGCATTTTGACCATTGGCCGAAATACCTACCTGTAAGCCAAACTGCTCGTTGGCTGGCATTTGAGTTAATTTGATGACTTGCGTTCCGCCACCTACTCGAGTAATGGTAGACTTGGTGCCATCCAATACAAAGTATTTCCAATCGGCTACTACATCAGGAGTTTGAGAAGGAAGGGTTACTTTAGGCCCTGTCTTGTCACTTGCTTTGTTAAAGGTAGCATCTACCAAATAACGTGCTCCCATGCTGCTGCCACCACTACCGGTTACCGTAGCAAATCCGTAAAGACGTGCCTGAGATCCATCTTTCTTGATATCAATGAAAGCGTCTTTCTCAAAGGTCATTCGGGCAGTTTCTCCTTGTACGAAGAAATCAGGCATCCAAACGTGGTAGTTTTGATTGTCAGCAGAACCATTGCTCAATTTATAACGGTAAGCGTCGCCTGGACACTCTAACTCGTTTTTCTCACCTTCGATGGTTACTTCACAGTTACCGCAAGGGATTTCAGTGTAAACATCAATCTCTTTGGTTTCTTTAATAACCTTGGTTTTCAACTTAGTAACACCTTTCATGTACACTGTACAGTGCATGTCTTCGTAATCTAAGTCACCATAACCTCCGGCGATGTCTTCAAATACTACCGTCAATACTTTTTCACCCGCTTTAGTTGGGTGATCAGAAATACCCGCTACTACACCTTCGTGTTGGTTTCGGTTCCAATCTTTGATACTGTATACCAACTGGTAAGGAGGAATGGTGTTCCAAGTAGAACCATTGTCGGTAGAGTACTGAAGTCTGGTTCCTTCAAAACGTAACTGAGCGTTGGGGTTTTGAACGATTGGGTTCTTAGCGGCTACATCACCTACCAATACAAATCCCATTCGGGTTCCGGCAGGAATGTTTCCATTGATAGTACCCGTAGCAGAAGATAGGTTTGGAAGTCCACTGTTCAACAACTGAGGAGCAGTAGGCATTCCACCTTCAATCTTAAACCAAACCAAAGCATCGGTATATCCGATTCTTCCAGTTTTAATGTCTACTTGCATGTTAGACTCATCCGCAATCGTAGTCAAGTCTTCAAGGCTTACCCCTTTGTCACTGTTTTCAACCGTATTGCCGTTCAAGTCTTGCAATCTTTGACGCTCTTTGAACACAAACCAGCTCAAGTCGCGGGCATCGTAAGATTTGCCTTCGTATACTTGGATTGTTTCAATTCGCTCGCCTGCATCTACGATTTCAGTACCCGTCTTCACGGCACAGTAAGCACCAGTGACTACTGTACTGTCCTGAATGTTGTCAGAACCCATTGAGAAAACAATCTTACCATTGCCTGGTACTTTTTCGCTGAAATCAATAGAAGTGTTGGCATCTACAAGCAAGTTACCAATTTTGGTTTGTTGACCATTTTCATGTACCGAGTAGTACACTACTACTTCCTGATCGTTTTCGTTGTTGATGGTTACGTCAGTACCAGAGTTGGTAATTTTGATCTTATCACAAGCCAATGGATCGCTAGGATCAGTAGGATTGGTAACCACCATATCCATACAAGAAGAAGAAAGGTCGCCATAACCCAATACGCTGAGGTCACCTTTGGCAGCCAATTCGTAAGAGCTACCCGTGTTGGGATCCAATACTGTAAATCCTCGCTTACCTTTACCAGCATATACCAAGTTACCATTGCCATGATCTAGTACCGCAATACCATTGATTTGACTTCTTGGTGAGCTTCCGATTTCTTCGGCAGTTAATAAACCTCCTTGGTTAGCTCGACTTTGGCCTTATGTAGCATATGTTAAAATATGCTGCATATGCTCA
>CALDJV010000991.1 GCA_937899305.1 uncultured Cytophagaceae bacterium | reverse complement strand
TAAGCATATCAATCAAGAGAATCCCATTACTGGAGAAGTTACTCCTGGATTTTTGATTGAAGGTGACATGTTCCTTGCTGATGCTAATTTGGAGGAGTTTCTGAATCCTAATCACAAACTTGCAATGACTGGGTTGACTGGTGAACAATACCGCACCAACAACTTGGTAAGTGTGAGTGGTAGTGTGCGCACCATTAGTGTGATTGGTTATACTGGTTCTGGATTTGCATTGACTTCTAAAATGAGAACTGGTTTACAGTGGGCAATTAATAACTACAACCGTTTGAACTTAAGACTACGATTTACACTTTCTTTTGCTGCAAGTACCAATGCTGATATTGTTGTTTATAACAATGGTGCAAGTGGCGGTGGTGGATCTGCTGGATTCCCAACTGGTGGAAATCCATTCAAGTGGGTTCAAATCAACGCTGGTACAGATGGATTCAGTACAAACGTAAACGAGCACGTAATTGGTCACGAAATTGGACACTGCATTGGTTTCCGTCACACTGATTATTTCAACCGTTCTATTAGCTGTAGCTCTGGTGGAAACGAAGGTAACGGTGGCGTAGGTGCTATCCATATTCCTGGAACCCCAACTACCAACGTTAATAGCAGCACTTCTTTGATGCTTGCTTGTTTCAATAGCGGTGTAGATGGTGAGTTTACGTCTTCTGATATCACAGCATTGAATTTCTTATACTAAGTCATTTACTTTTTCTTAGAGAAAAGCTGAGCCCCAATCACAATTGATTGGGGCTTTTTTATTCGATTTTTCCTCTTGCTTTGCCTTCCTTACCTCCCCTAGACTTGCCGATTAATAAAAAATGCCTATTTTTGTAGCAAAGAGACACTTTTTGTTAGCAAAAAATTTAATCAGAGCAAACTATGTTAGATGAACTCATTAAACCTATTATCAATTATTGGAATAAGTTAGACGAACTAGTGCAATATGCTTGCATAGGAGTGGGCATTATTTTAGGGTTATTGATTGCTTGGCGGGTATTGAAACTACTAGGTTTGTACCTGGGAGCCATCTTCAAAGGAAAAATTACTCGGATTTATAAAGTGGTAGATGGAGATACGATTCATGTAGGATCTAAAAAAAATAAAAAATCGGTACGATTGATTGGGGTAGATACGCCCGAGAGCCTAAGATCTATGTACATGGATGTACAGCCTTTTGGAAAAGAAGCTGCTGCTTATACCAAGAAAAGATTGAAAAAGGGGAAAAGAGTAGTCTTACGCTATGATAAAGAAAAGCAAGACAAATTTGGCCGCTTGTTGGCTTATGTGTATCTGGGAAATGGAGAGTTTTACAATGCTACCTTGGTAAAACACGGATATGCCTTTGCTAAAAGATACAAGCCTAATATTTCTAAAGCCCCTTATTTTGAGAAGTTAGAGCGAGAAGCCAAATCCAAAAAAAAGGGACTTTGGAAAATCTACAAAAACCCTAAGGAACTCAGAGCCCAGTACAAAAAATCGGCTGCCTACCGTAAATTCAAGGCCAAACATTAAATTCAAAACCTTGAATTTATGCATGAGGTTGGGTATGGTTTATCCAACCTCATGCACTGATGCCCCACCTTTATATAAATATCGATATTCCCAATTGAATATTCTGCAATAAGCGATTACCATTGGAGATATTGGCCCAAAAACTTTCATCAGATTTACTGAATTTTTGCTCATCTTCTCGCTTTTGTTTATTGTAGCGATACCCTGCTTCAAACAACCTGGTGGTAAAATCGATGCCAATTCTCTGATTCACTTGCCAAGTAAGCCCCGGTCTGAAATAGAGCTGTATAGTACCTCCACGTCCTTGAATCGTTCTTGTGTAGCGTCGTTCATCTGTTGTTTCTTTATAGTAATAATTGGCGGTCGAGTTAGATTGGTCGTAAGTATAGGTCAAACCACTCTCTAAATAAAACCCAAAATGGTCGAATAACCAAGAGTAGTTGCGTGTATACACCCCCAATCCAAAAGATTGACTCAAAGTGTTTTTATTATCCCTGGAATCCTCTTCTTCATAATGAGCATTACGAAATATTGCGCGCATACCAATTTGCTGATTGTTGTTGATGAAATACCCTAAAGTAGGAGAGAGAGTAAAAGTTCGAGTGTATTGGTGGTCTAACAGGAAGAGATAGTACGCGTCTGACGCTACGTCAGTATAGCCAATATTTGCGCTCAGAGCCCATTTGTTTTTCAGATCAGATACCTGAGCTTGCAATGAAGAAGTGATAGATACAATACTAAGAAGTAAAAAATATACACGGACATTTTTCATAGATGATATATGGGTTGATTTTGTGAAAAGATAAATTTTAAAGACTGTTTTGAGGTGATTAGATAAAAATGGTGATCCCTATTTGAACATCATTCAATAATGCTTCAAAATTGGATAGTGTAGCATTAAATGTTGTACGCTTCCATTCATCAGTCTTCATTTTTTGATCTGGTTCCTGATTGGTCGTATTTTGAATCTCTTCAGTCTCCTGTCCAACCCGTAGCAAATTTGTCGATAGATCGATACCAATGCGTTTATGGACTTTTAGCGTGAAACCAGGAGTAAGGGAAAGCATCACCGAGCGTTGTTGACTTTTCCAGCGGTTTTGTACATTGTTACTATAATACTGGTGAGCATTGCTGATGGTTTGAGTATGTGCTACATTGGCTTCGATGTAGAACGCAAGGTGATCAAACATCCAAATGTAACGGCGTACATAGGCTCCCAATCCAATTGATTTTGAGGAGTTTTCTATTCCAGACCTGTTGAGGGGAGAATACCAATCTTGGTCATTTTGTCCATGTTGATATTGTCCTTGAATACCCACTTGCCAGCGATTGTTTAAAAAATAGCCGAATGTAGGAGAGAATGTAATGCTTTTAGCGTTTAGACTTTGATATTGAGAAGAGGGGTAAAAGCGATCATTAGAGGTAAAGCCCACACTACCTCCTAACATCCATTTACCTTCGAGGGCTACTTCCTGGGCCCGAACCTGTGAGTGCATGAACAAAGTACTTAAACATAATAACGTAATTAAAAAAGTGTATTTCATGGTAGTTAATAATAAAACAGTGATGATACTTAATTATAATCACTGTACGCGGTCTTATATATAAATGACTCGTTTTTAAAGTATTGAAAGAGAGTGTTTTATGGATGGGGAGAAGGTGAATGTGGATATCGGAAATTTCGTTGTCTCATTCCTGAATTAGGTATATAAAACAGGCAGTTTGATATGATTTTTGTAGCGAAAATTAAAATACCTGATGAAGCTAAATTATTGAAGAAATCAAGAAAATTTGGAAATTTTGTAGAGATATTATTAAATTTGCACAACAAAAATTAAATATACTCGTAGAGTAGCAATAGATTTATCAGAAAAAAACAATGTTGAACCCTTACTTACATAATCACTCAGAAGCCATTGCTTCAGTACGCATTATCTGGATAGATAATGATGCAAATGAATGATGCCCAAAATGTAAGGTCAAAACATATAAAATATCATATTGATGAGCCTTTCCTTTTTGGGAAAGGCTTTTTTGCTTTAGACTTTTAAACAAACAATTATATCAAATACAAACACTTGATTGGTTATCAATCATCAACAATTCATCATTAAGAAATATGTATCGACTCACTTCTAAATCGCTTACTGAAATAA
>CALDJV010000990.1 GCA_937899305.1 uncultured Cytophagaceae bacterium | reverse complement strand
AACTAGGATTGACCAAAGAGCAAGATTTGAGTGAGTTTATTCAGCAGGTTTAAAGTACAAAAAGACGCTGTGGGTCAAATAAGTTTACTCAGCGAACCAATCGTTCACTGAGTAAACACAGTCAGTTTGACTTAGCAACGTCTATAACAACCCAAGCATGAGAAGTAGCAACCTCCCACTACAAATACATTACTTGATACAATAAGCGCAACACAGGCAGCTATTAGGGCAGGGTGAGTAAATGCCAGACAACCTGCTAACAAGCCAATACTTACTCCAGTGGCAGTGGCTATACAAGCTGCATAGTCAAAAGCACAAGCCTCTTGGCAAGGATTGTTGGTACGTGCGCGGGCATTATCGGCCAATAGTTTCAAGCTTTCTTGCATTACTTTCTTGGCATCATCTTCCGACAATTGACTCAATGCCTTAAATTTTGCCAATACCACTTGACGTTTGTTTGCCAAATCCATAAAAGAACCTTGCGCCAAGCCCATTTTTTGATCCAGTTGGGCAACTCGTGCTTCGTTCCAGCCACTGCGTTCGTTGGCATTATAGATGGTATTTACATCGTTTTGGTAAGCCTTGGCATCTCCCTCGTATTGTTCGTACACCAGCTTACTTTGTCCTTTGTAAACATCTACAATTTGAAGAATGTAATCTTTGAAGTCTTGATCACGGGCCAACTCGAGAGACAACCCTTTCAAGTCTACCTTTTGGTCAGCAACCGTTTGAGGAGTCGGTTGTACCTCTTGTTTGGTACCACAAGCAGATACCGCAAAAACCAAGGCAAGAATAAGTAAAGTGAATTGTTTTGGGGTTTTGTAATTAGTCATGATAAAATTTGGTTTAATTTGATAATGATGCAAATAACAAGGGTGAGGGCCAGGAAATCCAGTTTTTAGGCTATACAAAGGCTATACACAACGAGTACGCCTCCCTACAAATACGCAACACTACTACTGAGCAACACTACCAATACTAGACGGGGCTTTTTGAGGGTAGATTTTTAGGAAGAAAAGCTTTGGGAATAGGGGATATGAGGCAATCATTATTTAGACCCAACAGGTTTCAAAAACCTGTCGGGTCTGGAGTAATCATTTTTGACGCTAAGGGAATAGCATTGTATTATTGACCTTGGGGTAAAATAATTGTTCCGCTTCGCTCATTGTTAAATGGTTGCGCAAAGCGATGATTCATTTGTACCGCTTTGCGCTACTGTGGACTATGGACCGTCGACTGTGGACTAAAGAAAACTACTAACTAAAAAAACTAAGCCGACATCCACTCCCAAGCCGAACGATAAGCACCAATTTGGTCGATGTAATCCAGAAAGTGCTGATAAAACCTATTTTGCCCCAAGGTACCACTATCACCAATCACAATCAGTTTTTTACGCGCACGCGTCAGCGCCACATTCATGCGGCGAGTATCCTCCAAGAAACCAATCTTGCCCTTGTCGTTGCTTCGTACCAGCGAAATATAAATCACATCACGTTCCTGTCCCTGAAAACCATCCACCGAGTTGATGTCCAGCCATTGGGCAATGTCTACCAAGTCAGGGTGGCCAAGTATCCGCTCCTTCAAGTGCTTTACCTGGGCCTGGTACGGTGAAATAATCCCAGCCGAAAAAAAACCATTGGCTACCATATCGGGTTCGGTCAACTGGATTTGCTGCGCCAAGTGGAGCCAGTGCTTTACCAATATATCGGCTTCTCCAGGGTTATACTTACTTCCTCCTTCGGACATGGTCTTTTCATCAAACCCACAACCCGCAGTATCAATAAACTCCACTGCCTGATTGATAGGATCATCAAACAACTGTTCGTGCTGGAAAAGCTTGTGAGCCACCACTGTTTCGTCTGCCTTTAAGTTGCCTTGGTAAAACTCCTGATTGGAAAACTGCATAATATGGGCGTGCATGCGGTACTGCGTCTCGAGCATCACGTCTACCTGCTGCTTTTGAATCACCTGTTCAAACAACGTATTGGTCAGACCACCTCGAGCTGCTTCATATGATTTGATGGTAGGAGGGAGCTGACAATGATCCCCCGCAAAAATGACCCTTTCCGACTTGAGAATCGGAATCCAGCAAGCGGGCTCCAGTGCCTGGGCTGCTTCATCTATGAATACCGTAGAAAACCTACGATAGCGAATAAATCGATTGACACTACCTACCAAGGTGGCCGTAATTACCTGGGTACGGTTTAGTAAACTATCTACAATGTATTTTTCCAGGGCATACGCCTCATGCTTCAGTTTAGATGCCTCCGCAAACAACAACTTTCGTTGCTCGCGCTCTTCTCTACCAAAATTACGTTTGTACTTGGCGGCCATTTTTTTATACTCGTCGGCATCCCTACGCAGTTTTTTCAACAATTTATAGTCGGGATGTTGGGCAATTTGGGCCTCCAGACTAAAAGGAATCAAGTCCTCATTTACTCGAGCCGGATTACCTACGCGAATCACCCTTACTCCCTTGGCCAACAACCGTTTGGTCAGCAAATCTACCGCAGTATTGCTGGGAGCCGTTACCAACACCTGGCTTTCTCGCTCTAGGGTCATTTTAATGGCCGATACCATGGTCGTCGTCTTTCCAGTACCCGGAGGGCCATGAATAATGGCCACATCCTGAGCACGTAAGATGTTTTTCACCGCGTTGTTTTGCGACTCATTCAACGATGGCACATGATAATAATCGGGTAGTTCGGATTCAGGAGCAAAGTAAGCTTTTTGGTGACCCAACAAAATGTCTCGAAGTGCAACCACTCGTGGATCTTCCGATTTGATCACTTGTCGAATGGCCTCATCCATTTCTTTGTAAGTCACCGAGTCAAAGAGCAAATCCACCCCTAAAGAGCCATACTCTACCCAGTCGGGGAGTTCATCTACCGAGAAGCCAATGCGCATTGCGTTTTTCTTGATGTAGGTAATCACTCCCGAAATGTTGGTTTTTTTGGCCTGTTTGCTGTTGGTATTGTTAAACAAAGACACCATATCGCCTACCTGAAAACTGTGATTTTGGTCCAGTTCGGTAGTGCGTTCCAAGCTCAAGTAGTAGTTTTCGCCTGAGCCTATTTCGGTATCCTTTACCAGGATAGGGTACCAGGTGACTCCCTTTTTTTTACGTTCGTTCAAAGGGGTGAGCACCATTTGGTTATAATATTGTTGCTGGTCTTCGTCTTTTTCTATTTTTATAAGTTCTAATAACTTTTCGAAATACTGCATTTGAATGTATCAAGCGTTTTTGAGAGGCATGAAAGTCACCCTCAATAATAAATAAGTATTGATAAGGAATGGTTGTAATAAGTGAATCTACTAAAATAACTTGTGCCACTATACTTTATCTCTTGCGGTAATACTTCGTCAAAAAATAGCACCAATAGCGCTGCTATTGGCTCATTTTTTTAACTCGTCTAACCACAAGATACTTTGTAATATTGGCTCAATTTATTTTTTCCGTTTCACTAACCAAAAAAAGATGGGGGAGACATTGGTCGCTGACCAATGACCAATCCAAGGAGGTATGTTAATTGAGCTTTCTCATGATCTTGTGTATTTACGGACAAAGTTAGAGTTTTGTTGGAAAGAAAATAATTATGAGTAAATAAATTGTGAATATGATGTGTTTGCTGATAACAATATTGGGTTTATAGGATTGATTCAACGAAATTAATCGAAC
>CALDJV010000989.1 GCA_937899305.1 uncultured Cytophagaceae bacterium | reverse complement strand
AATGGACACGACTAAAAACACGGGGTACTTTTTTTAAATTTTGAACAGCCTACCTAACAGATTTCAAAAAAATGTTAGGTCTGGGAGCATACACCTTTAAGAAACGATCAAACCTCGCAGCAAATACATTTCATTGAGTAAATAGCGCAACTCCAATGCAGTGAGTTCTAGGTTATCCGTGATTTTTTCGTAGTCATCTTGCTGATAATGGTCTAGTAAGTTTTGGGCGTTGAGAATAAATTGCTCCAACCGTACCCGAATACCTTCGGCAAACAAAGTGATAGAGGGAGTTTGGGCTGGGGGGAGAAAATGCGTATCTTGCATGTCGTGAAATTTATATTTTACAAAAGCCTCTGGGGTGGTCCGTCAAAACTTACCTCAGGGGCATCTTTGTTTTTCAAAGACATACAAATATAATAATTTTCCTCGATTTTTTACAGTTTTAGTCGAGATTTAATTGCCTTTTTTGCCAAAACGATAAACTACCTCGAAAATACCGTATTCGGTCAATATTTTTTTCATTCGTTTTTCCGATACCGTTTTTCCTTCTTTATAAAAGCCATACTTGGCATCACGCAATACGTGTTTTTCGGGAGGAGTAAGGTCAGGATATACATTTTCCAAAAACCACTCAAAGGCTTCTCGGATAGTGTTGAATTCTTTCATTCGTTGTAATTAATGCTAAACTGATCTAACTTAGCATATTCCTGCCAAAAAACTAAACAATTTTACCCAATTACTCATTTTATATAGGCAAATAATCGAAAAAAACGTAAATTTGAGTTTGCTTTCCGACCTAACAAGTTTTCGAAACCTGTCAGGTTTATGGTAAATTTTAAAAACGAAGCAGGAAGTCAATTTTTAGGATGAACACTCAGGAAAATACCTTGCAAGACGCCCAAGATACCCACCTTCATAACGAGCCATCGGTGGGGTATACCGATAATTTAGAAGTATACGGGGCTCGTGAACATAACCTCAAAGACATCGATGTAGAATTCCCTCGCAACCAGTTGATTGTGGTTACCGGAGTAAGTGGAAGCGGTAAATCTTCGTTGGCATTCGATACCATTTATGCCGAAGGGCAACGTCGTTACATGGAAAGCTTCTCAGCTTACGCGCGTTCGTTCATTGGCGATATGGAGCGCCCCGATGTAGACAAAATCAATGGCCTGAGCCCAGTAATTGCCATTGAGCAAAAAACCACTTCTCGCAACCCTCGTTCTACGGTAGGAACCACCACTGAGATCTACGATTTTTTTCGCTTGTTATTTGCCCGAGCTGGGGAAGCATTTTCTTATGTAACTGGCGAAAAAATGATCAAGCAATCGGAAGACCAAATCACCGACCAGATCATTCAGCGTTACGAAGGCCAAAAGGTCATTTTATTAGCCCCAGTAGTCAAGGGGCGTAAAGGTCATTATCGGGAATTGTTTGTACAAATTCGCAAAGCCGGATATACCAAAGTAAGGGTAGATGGCGAAGTGCTGGATTTGGTACCCAAAATGCAGGTAGACCGTTACAAAATTCACGACATTGAAATTGTAGTAGACCGAATGACTGTCAAGGCCGACCAACGCTTGCGGGTGGTACAATCAGTAAATACTGCTCTGAAAGAAGGCAAGGGTGCGTTGATGTTGCAATTGCATGAACCTCCCCAAAAAGAAGGAGCGAAAAAAAATAAGAACAAGCAAGAAAAACCGGTGCATTTCTCTCGTAATTTGGTATGCCCTACCTCAGGAATATCTTATGATGAACCTGCTCCCAATTCGTTTTCCTTTAACTCTCCTTATGGGTATTGTCCTACTTGTAAAGGGCTGGGAGTCATTGAAGAATTTACCGAAAGTAGCCTGATTCCTGACAAATCGTTGAGCATCAGCCGGGGAGGGATTGCCCCGTTGGGAGAGTATCGCGATACCTGGATGTTTAAGCAACTGGAAAAAATGCTCAAAAACCGCAAGTTGAGCTTGACCACCCCCATCGAAAAACTTCCCGAAGATGTATTGGACGTCATCCTGAATGGTTCTGAGGAGATTCTAAAAGTGTATTCGCCCAAATACAAACGGACCTACGAAACCACTTTTGAAGGAATAGTGGCTTATATGAAAAAAAACTACGAAGAAGGCACCGAAAAACTGCAAAATTGGGCCAAAGACTTCGTAGAAATCAACACTTGCCCTACCTGCAATGGTGCCCGACTCAAGAAAGAATCTTTGCATTTCAAGATAGATGGTCATAACATTCATCAACTCAGTGAATATGATATCAACCGCTTGAGTAAATGGCTAGAGGGGCTGGAAGACCGGATGAGCGAAAAGCAAAACCAAATTGCCCAGGAAATTCTCAAAGAAATTCGTAAAAGGGTGAGTTTGTTGTTGAATATTGGCTTGGGGTACCTGACCCTCAACCGCTCTTTGCGAACCCTTTCGGGGGGAGAAGCCCAGCGAATTAGGTTGGCTACTCAAATCGGAACCCAATTGGTGGGGGTGTTGTACATTTTGGATGAGCCAAGTATTGGGTTGCACGCCCGTGACAACGAAAAATTGATTCAGTCACTGCAAGAACTACGGGATTTGGGCAACACCATCATTGTGGTAGAGCACGACAAGGACATGATGCTAGAGGCCGATCATATTTTAGACATTGGTCCAGGTGCGGGTATTCATGGGGGCAAGGTGGTAGCCCAAGGAACCCCAGAGGAAATTTTACAGCAAAATAGCCTCACCGTGGACTTCTTGAGCAACCGACGCCAGATCGAAATACCCAAAGAAAGACGCCAGGGCAATGGCCAAGAATTGGTTTTGAAAGGAGCTACCGGACATAACCTTAAGAATGTAACTCTAAAATTGCCTTTGGGCAAAATGATTTGTGTTACCGGAGTATCAGGAAGCGGAAAATCGAGCCTGATTCACGATACTTTGTATCCTATTTTGAACACTCATTTCTTTCGGGCCAAGCGTAAACCCCTTGAGTACAAAGCCATAGAAGGGCTAGAGCACATCGATAAAGTGATTGAGGTAGACCAGTCGCCAATTGGGCGCACGCCTCGCTCCAACCCCGCTACTTATGTAGGTTTCTTCTCCAATATCCGTGATTTGTTTGCCCAGTTACCCGAAGCCAAAATTCGTGGTTACAAAGTAGGACGTTTTTCATTCAATGTAAAAGGAGGACGCTGTGAGACTTGCCAGGGAGGTGGGATGAAATTGGTAGAAATGGACTTTTTGCCCAATGTATACATCGAGTGCGAAACCTGTAAGGGCAAACGCTACAATCGGGAAACCCTTGAGGTGCGTTTCAAGAGTAAATCCATTGCCGATGTGTTGGACATGACTGTAGACCAGGCGGTAGAATTCTTTGAAAACCAGCCCTCTATCTTGCGTAAAATCAAGTTTTTGAAGGAAGTAGGACTAGGCTACATTACCCTGGGGCAGCAAGCCACCACCTTATCGGGAGGGGAGGCCCAACGGATTAAATTGGCCAAAGAACTTTCCAAGCGTGATACGGGTAAAACCCTTTATATTTTAGACGAACCTACTACTGGCTTGCACTTCGAAGACATTCGTATTTTGCTGCAAGTACTTCAACAACTGGTCGATAAAGGCAACACGGTATTGATCATTGAACACAACCTGGATGTGATCAAAGTGGCTGATCATGTGATAGATTTGGGGCCTGATGGTGGAGAAAAAGGCGGAGAGATTATTTTTGAAGGTACTCCCGAACAACTCATCAAAAAGAAAAAAGGCTTTACCGGGAAGTTTTTGAAAATGGAGATGAAAGGCTCAAAAAAATAAATATGAGAAACCCCCTTGTGGAGCTTTAGGTTCATAAAGTGACAAGGGGGAATCATAGATCTTACCAATAGATCACTACAAAGGAGTACAGTCTACATTTCCTTTGTGATCGTGAGCCACAACAGATGTGGCACTGCCAGCGCTTTCGGCTCCGCCAACATATACATTGTAAGAGTAACCACCCTTATGGCTCGATACGGTACATTGATATACTACCCCACCTTTGATATTTTTAGTCTGTTGCTTACTTAAAACTTGATTTTGAAATTTTGTGAACTTATTCATTTCTCGAAAAGATTTAAAAGATTAATAGACCACTTTATCGTTGCGCAATAAAAAGTGTTGTTTAAATTCGGTGAGTTTTATCTTCACCGAATGCTTGATACAAATGTAGAAAAGCATCACTAGAACCTAGATGATTGCCTATACTGTTTGAGAATAGACTTATACTTTATTGGAATGATACTAAAAAACGGAGAATTGAAATGAAAAAATGATGGCAAATGTATTGGTTGTAATTTCAGCGATAGGAGCCATCCAGTGCATCTTATTTACTTTATTGATTGTTGCAAAAAAGCAAAGAAAACCCTCCGACTGGATTTTATTGGTGTGGTTTCTCACTTTTGCGATACATTTGGGTATCGCAATCATTAGAAAAAACAATCCCACAGATATTGCCAAGGTACTAGTCATGACCATTGGTTTTTTGCACGGACCTTTCTTTTTGTGGTATGCCAAAGCCTTGTTCCAATATGCTTTCACCAAGATTGAGCTTTTGCACTTCTTACCTTTTTTGGTAGTCACTGGTTGGGGCTTTTTTCTTCCTGTTTTTGTTGATTTGCAATGGGAAATCTTCATTCTCATTACCAAACTCATCTCTATTACTTTTTATCCTTTATATGTATTGTATTTGTATTATAAACGTCAAAAATCACTGAAAAACCGCCCCACAGGCCATCGCATACCAGCGTTTTCCTGGGTGAGGGTCATTGTGATTTTATTCTTGCTTAGCACCGGCATTAGCCTGATCAGACTCACGACAGAGTTGATGGTAGGTGTGGCTTATTTTGAAGTGTGGGACGTACTGCGGTATGTCCTGCTGGTGACGGTAATTGGGTTTTATGGACTAAAATATGGGGTGGTGTATCAGCCAGAATTTGTGGGTGAACTACCCGCCGCTGAGGAGCAAAAATACAAGCATAGTTCGCTAAACCAAGAGGCAATTGAAACTTCGGTAGATCAAATTAATCGCTTTTTTCAAGAGAGTAATGCGTACTTATTGTCAGATTTTTCCTTGACTATGTTGTCCAAGTCAGTCCACATTCCCAAACACCACCTTTCACAAATTATAAATGCCGAAATGGGTACCACTTTTTATGACTTAGTGAACACCAAACGCATAGAATATGCCTTAAGCCGTCTTCGAGAAGGCAAAGAGCTAAATGTTACTTTAGAAGGATTGGGTTACGAGTGTGGATTTAATTCTAAATCTGCTTTTTTTCATCATTTCAAAAAGAAAACGGGAAGAACACCTGGTCAATTTAAAAAAGAAATAGGTACTGCTTAATTGGGAAGCCCCTCTGGGTGCTTTCGAACCATAATATTTGCCCCTGAATAACACAAATGAAACAAGACAAATGTTATGGACAAAAGAGATTTTATAAAAACCATAGGAGCAGCTTCCGCCTTGGCTTTTATCAATCCGCTGGAAGCCTTGGGTACCAATTCATTGAATAATTCCAATAAAAATGTATTGATTCTGGGAGGAAGAGGGTTTATGGGCCCCATTGTGGTAGAAGCATTTCTGGCCGCAGGCTATCAGGTAACTTTATTGAACCGAAACAAAACCAACCCCCAGCTTTTTACCAATTTACCTCTGATTATTTGCGACCGTGAACAAGAAAACCAGCAAGGACTCAAAGCGATTGATAAAAAATACCAAAATACTTACTGGGATATCGTGGTAGATACCTGGCAAAAGTCGCCCAAAGCAGTAGCCGATTTTCTGGACGTATTCAAGGGGCGTTTTGGTCATTATCATTACATATCTACGGTGTCGGTGTACGACAAATGGGATAAAAAATTTATTGTAGAATCAGAACCGTTGAACCCACTCCCCAAGTTTCCCAAAACCATCGAGAAACATCATCGATACGCCATCCGAAAAACGTTGGCAGAGGAAGCCATTCGGGAACGAACCAGTAATTTTACCCTATATCGCTCGCATGGAATGAGAAGCGAGCGGGTAGGCCGTCCTGGTAACCCCGATTCAGAACCTTTTTGGCCCATCAGGTTTTATCGAGGAGGAGAAATATTGCTACCTAATGTAGATCACCACCATATGCAAGTGACTGATGTGCAGAGCCTGGCCAACTTTGTGGTACATTGCTCCAAGCAGCAAACTTATGGTGCCTTCAATGTAGCCTATGCGCCCACTCCATTTAAGGACTATGTAGCTAGTTTGATATATGCTACCCAAATGCCTCAAAAGCTGCATTGGATTGAAGGCGACTTTTTGATTCGAGAAGGACTGATCCCTTATAAAATTGTGCCTTTGTGGAAGCCAAAACCCGCAGGGTCTTACTATTTCAATGTTCAAAAGGCCATCAATGCCGGATTGGTCAACCGACCAATGGTTGATATGGTGACTGATCAACTAAATGGCTATAAAAATAGATACCCCAAGAACGATATCGCATTTGGAAAAGTAAAAAATAAAAAACAAGTCAAGTATTATTCAATGGCCAAAGAAAAGCAAATCATCAAAAAATGGTTGAAACTACAAAGATAACCTCAATGTGAGACAATATTTAATACAGGCAGTGCTACCTAAACCTGATCAACGATTTGAATGAAGAGGGGCCATCACAAATAAAAATTGCGAAGCATCTCCCGATGCTTCGCAATTTTTGTAAAAACTTTAAAGAAAATGAGATAAGTTGAGATTAATCGTCGCCTCCGTTTGAGCAGTATACGTTCATCGTAACGCAACCCGATTTTTCTTTGTATTTTCTATCTCTGGAACGGAAACGACTTTTTCTCTTACTGTCGGCTCCGCCTTTGATTGCCTGAAGGTTTTTGATTACTTGGTTTTCGAAATTTTTCAATGTTTTCATAAATGTAATTTGACTAAGTATTAAAAAAAAGATGTGCAAAGGTGGTTTTAGAGTAAGCGAGGTTTTGTAGAAGGTTGACTAGCTGTAGGCTTGGTACCTTTGCCATTGGCTCCACCTTTGATTGCCTGAGGATTTTTGATTACTTGGTTTTCGAAATTTTTCAATATTTTCATTGTATTTGCTTTATTAAATCATTTTTTACTTACTCTAATCTACGCGATTTCTTTTGATTGGGTGGGGTACAATTCACGAAACGTGGGTTTGGATTTATGAGCCGTAAAATTTTCTAAATGATAGAACAATCTATTTGGAAGTTAGGGTTAATGATTTGATATGTTGCTTGGCCTTGATTTAGATGCTAACATCAAATCCATTAGCAGAGCAAACAGTAACAAAAGCCAAGCATCAATCGATCAAAGCTACTTCGATTCAAAGAAATGCTGCTGTCAGGAAGGTGGACATATTTAAAAATAGCGTGATTTTAGGCCATCTTATTTTTATGAGCACATAAAAAATAATGCCTACTCAAAAACATATTGAGTAGGCATTGATAATTTTAGAGTATACTCTGGTTTAAATCATTAGTGAGCGGTACATTATTTGTCAAGTCTTCCCAAGAATTCT
>CALDJV010000988.1 GCA_937899305.1 uncultured Cytophagaceae bacterium | reverse complement strand
GATCATTACCATTGTCGCCTCAGACTGTGTCCCCACAGGCTGATCGATGCCTGAAGAATTTGGGGACCTCATCGGTTCGTGGAGACACAGAACCGAGGCGGGAAGTAATGAATGTGGAAGAAAATTGGTCTTCATTATGGTTAGCCTGACGGCTATGATGTCTCCACAAATCGCCTTGTTGTAGTACTTATAAATAGTATTTTTCAAAGTTGCGATCAATCCGTAAAGACACGAAAAAAGGGAATAACAATATTTCTGAAAAAAACTAGGTAGCGTAATCTCGAATAAAAAGAAAGTATTTTTCGTTTTGAGATCATTAACTACCACAATCATTTAACTACCTAATCGATCAAAAACCTATGCCTATCCAACACGCCGATTCAGAAAACCTGAATCAATTCAATGATCAAACCTCTGCCAATGCCAAGGATCAATCTCTCAATAGGGATCAAAAACCTTCGCTGCAAGCTAAAGGATTCAATGGGAAACCACTACAGCCCATTCAAAGCAAACAAGGAAAGCAGCCTCCAATACAGGCCAAAGGGTTCAATGGCCAACCCTTGCAACCCATCCAACGGAAAAACAAGGCGAAGTCGAACGGTTTGCCCGATCAGCTCAAAAGTAATATGGAGCAAATGAGTGGTATGGATCTATCGGATGTAACGGTCCAAAAAAACTCGGACAAACCAGCTCAATTAAAAGCTGAAGCCTACGCCCAAGGAAGTGACATTCACCTGGCGCCCGGCCAAGAACAACACTTGCCCCATGAAGCCTGGCACGTGGTTCAGCAAAAACAAGGACGGGTACAACCTACCATTCAAGCCAACAACGGAGCCCATATCAATGACGATCCTGCGCTGGAAAAAGAAGCCGATGTGATGGGGGCCAAAGCCAACCAAGGGAATGTATCCTTGTCGGCGGGATCGCCTATTCAAGCCAAGTACAGCACCCCTACCATCCAAGCCAAGCAAGACGTCGTTCAAAGAGTGGCCAAGAATAGTCATTATGGTACTTTTACCGATGCTACCTACAATCTCATCAACAGTGATACCGAGCTGGACATGGAGCTTAAGTTTACCCCCAACAACAACGCTGATGCGACCAAGGTAGGCTTGACTCAGATTTCAAAAAACAAGATTGGAGGAAAGGTAACTGCCATGGAGCCCAACGAGGCCACCAAAATGACTGGAGATGGCCACGTGATAGACCAACATTCTGAATACCGTAATCCATTGTATGCCACAGGCAAGGCGCCTCTTAAGAACAAAGATAAATTGGAAGCCTATAAAACTTTCCCTAAAAGCTGGGGGCAACACGCCGAGAAAAATGCCAGTACAAAAAAATGGACCGATGCGATCTTATACGATACGCCTAGTGTAGATTCGGCCAATGATTCTAGCTTGGAGTTTGAAACGGCCGCCGTAGCATTGGAAGGTAACCAAAAAGGAGCCTACTATGGCTCGGTGAAATGGGGCTGGATCAAAAGTGCCACTGGAAAGGTGTCCAAAGTTACTTTTGACATTGTATCCAAAGGAACTCCCTCTAAAAACTTTATGAAGGCGGCCAAATTGTGGAACGACGGCAAAACCAGGGGCACCCTGAAAGCCAAAGCAGACAACACGTCGCTGTACGATAGCAGTATCAAAGAAATTGGCAAGTTGAAGGCCGATGATAAATTCAAGCAAAAGGATATTTTTGAAACGGGTGGGGTGGTGTATGTATACGGAAAGGTAACCACTGGAGCCCAAAAAGGTAAAAATGGACGCATCAAGTTTGATGATTTGCAAGATACTGGAGATGGCAAAGATACGGTAGACCTGCCCTTTTTTGATGTCCAAATTACCAAAGAAAACAACGTACCACTTTATCAAGACGCTGGCAAAGCCACAAAAACCTCGGACTTGCCTCAAAATACCCGCTTGAAGGTACTAGGCAACGAAAAAGGCTTACAAAAAGTAGAAATAGTAGATGGTGCCCACACTGGCACAGTAGGCTACCTGGATGGAAGTAAAATAGAGCAAGAAAAATGAACCAATTAAATAAAATTTTCACTTTTGTGGCCTTGGTAGGCTGCTTCCCTATGATTGCACAAGCTTGCCAAACTAAAGCCTTTTCTGCTCATACTCAGCAGATCGCCAAAAAGAGTCCTATGGAAAAACAAGACCCCCAAAAAAAAGACCTAAAGAAACAAGACCAAGAATTGATTCAAAAGTTGATGCACGACCATTATGGCAATTTTTTCAATTATTTGGAAAGAAAGAAAGCAGTCAATTTGGTTTGGCGGGAGGTCAATAGTTTAGAACGATTAAAAAACGTGGTCAGCAATGAAAAAGCCCCCCTCAAAGCCCGTTTTTTGGCTTGCGAAGTATTATTCGAAAAACACTTTGTGTTTGTAGGAGAAGTAGGCGCCAAAATTGTAGCTCCTATTTATGTAAATGCTTTACTGAGCAACCAGACTGGGAGGGCCAATTCTTGGGGTTTTTTGTATGAACATGACGACGCTGGGCCTACTGGCATTCGCTTTGAAATGATCGGAGAAGCATGTATTCCATTTTTAATTCCTTTACTGGACAATGCCGATCAAACCCTAAAATATATGGGAAGCAAAGACGCCATGGTGGGCAAAGCTTATCAATATCGTATCAAGGATTTTGCGGCTTTTTACCTGTCTGAAATTATGAATATCCCTATCAAGTTTTACCAAGATTTGACCCAGCGTGATGCTGAGGTAGCTCGATTTAAACAACAAGTATTGAAGAAGTAACCATTTTGGTTCTTTTTATTTAGCCAATGCCATTAAAATGAGCATTATTTTATCTCGTCAGATAAAATGATGCTCATTTTTGTTATATTTGTTAAATGGGTTGAATCAAAATACCCAACAATTGGACATTTGGCTTTATAATATAAACTAGTAGCACGGAGAAGCGCATGCAGACTGAACTCAACACTACTCGGGACACCGAGGTCATTACTTATTTTGCAGATGTAATTTTACCAGTTCCCATTCCCAAGTTGTTTACCTATCGGGTACCACTGGCCATGAATGAGGTGATACAGGTAGGATGTAGGGTCATTGTGCAGTTTGGCAGCAAAAAGGTATTGACTGCAGTCATTGCCCATATCCATAAAAACCCTCCTACCAATTATCGAGCAAAGTACCTCCTTGAGCTCTTGGATGATGTTCCTATGGTGACTCCTCAGCAAATTGAGATGTTCCAATGGATGGCGGGTTACTACATGTGCTACATTGGGGAAGTGCTGAATGTAGCCTTGCCCTCGGGGCTGAAAATCAGTAGTCAATCCAAAATTCAGCTGAACCCCAATGCAGACTTAAAACATGCGGACCTTTCTCACAATGAACAAAGACTGATAGAGGCATTGCAGGAGGCCCAATCGCTTTCTTATACCGATGCAGCCGAGGTGTTGGGAGTCAAAAATATTTATCAGTTGATCAAGTCGCTGATTGGCAAGGATGTGGTGTTGGTATTTGAGGAAATAAAAGAACGTTACCAACCCAAGAAAATTAAAAAAATACGTTTGCTCAAAGAATACGTTGAGAAACAAACCCTGGATACGCTGTCGAAATCGCTGGAAAAAAAGACCAAGCAACACGACATTTTGCTGAATTATTTACGACACGTTCCGGTATTCAAAGATTGGACCCTCAACGATGACGGATTGGCCAAATCAGCCTTTACCAAAAACGAAACTTTGTCTAATTCGGCTCTGCAAACCCTGATAAAAAACAAGATTTTTGAGGAGTTTGAAGTCATTATATCTCGTTTTGAAGAATACGAACCAGATCCCAAAATAAAGCTACAGCTTTCGGAAAGACAGCAAGAGGTAAGTGGGGAAATTATGCTGAATTTCGAGAACAAGAATGTGGTACTGCTCCATGGAGTCACCGGAAGTGGGAAAACTGAAATTTACATCGACCTCATCCAAAAAGTACTGGCCAGTGGCTCTCAAGTTCTTTTTTTGCTGCCTGAAATCGCACTCACCACCCAGATTGTAGCCCGTTTAAAACGTATTTTTGGTACTCAAATGGGGGTATATCATTCTAAGTTTTCGGACAATGAACGGGTAGAAGTATGGCAAGGAGTGGTTTCGGGACGTTTCAACTTTGTGGTAGGGGTTCGCTCGGCCATTTTCCTGCCTTTCGATAATCTGGGGCTCATTATTGTAGACGAAGAACACGAAAGCTCTTACAAACAATACGATCCAGCCCCCCGCTATCACGCCCGCGATATGACCTTAGTAATTGCCCGTCAACAACACTGTAAGGTTTTATTGGGATCGGCCACCCCCTCTACCGAAAGTTTTTATAATGCCAACTTGGGGCGGTATGGATTGGTGCAGCTCAAAGAACGCTACGGCAATGCCAAATTACCTGATATCCAACTGGTAGACTTGACCGCAGAACGTAAACGCCAGAAAAAGAAGAGTATTCGTTTTTCTTCCACTTTGATAGACGCCATCAAAGGCCGTTTGAAGCAAGAAGAGCAGATCATTCTTTTCCAAAACCGCCGGGGATATTCACCTTACATGAGCTGTAGGGCTTGTGCTCATATTCCCAAGTGTGAGAATTGTGATGTGAGTCTGACTTATCATATGTACAGCAATGAGCTACGCTGCCATTATTGTGGACACATTGAGGCCCCTCCCCGCAAGTGTCCCGCTTGTGGTTCGTTAGAAATGGCTACCATTGGATATGGTACCGAAAAGATTGAGGACGAATTGAAAGTAATGTTTACTCAAGCCCGTATTCAGCGAATGGATTTGGACACTACCCGGGCCAAAAACAGCTACCAACAGATTATTCAGGATTTTGAAAATCAAAAAATTGAAATTTTAGTCGGTACTCAAATGCTGAGCAAAGGATTGGACTTTGACAATGTGAGTCTAGTGGGTATTTTTGATGCGGATCGGATTATCAACTTTCCCGATTTTCGTTCTCACGAACGGGCCTTTCAGATTATGACTCAGGTAAGTGGCCGGGCCGGAAGGAAAGACAAACATGGGTTGGTGCTCATCCAAACGGCGGATACGCAACAAGACGTTTTGCACAAGATCATTCAATACGACTATGAGGGCATGTACCGCAAAGAAATCGAAGATCGGCAATACTTCAAGTATCCTCCTTTTACCCGATTGATCAAGTTGATTGTGAGGCACCAAGACAAGGGAGCGAGTGCTCGGGCCTCGCAGATATTGGCCGATAAGCTTACCAGTAAACTTGGACGTGATCGAGTGCTGGGCCCTGAAGCGCCTTTGGTAGAAAAAATAAGAAACAAATACCTCAAAAATATTTTAATCAAGCTTGAGCGGGAAAAAATCGACCTCAAGGCAGTCAAAAACTTTATACAAGAACAACGAGAAGAGGTATTGTTGATGAAAGAATTCAAAAAGCTGCAGATTGTGATTGATGTGGACCCGATGTAGTTTTGTTTAGTTGATAGTTTTTTAGTTGGTAGTTCGGAGTCAGTAGCTTTTTAGCCCACGGTCGATGGTCCATAGTCCACAGTTTTGCGATGCTTTGCGCAGCCATTTAACAATACAACAATTAGCTTTGCTGAGCTCGCCAAAGGCTCGGTTGAACAATGCAACAATAAAACAATCAAGTCACCTTCGTTTTTCGGATGAAATTAGCAAATACTCGGGGAAAAGTCTTATAGAGAATGACCCCGAATTTTTCTTTGGCTCCACTTACAATGATTTGAAGGCGACCTTTGCGAATGCCCTTCAGAATCAGTTCCGCACACCTATCGGCCGTCAAGCCCGCTCCAGTGGCATTGTCCATGCTGTTTTGGGCCGACCCATCACCAGTGAGGGCATTGATTGAAATATTGGTTTTAATAAACCCTGGACACACTACCAAAACCCGAATGTTGTCGTCGTAATACTCGGACCTGACCGTCTCGAAAAATGAAATGACGGCCGATTTAGAAGCTGAGTAAGTCGAACGCAAAGGAGCAGCAATTTTCCCCGCCACACTGCTCACAATAGACACATGTCCTTGCTTTTGTTTGACCATTTGGGGCAGTACCGCTTTGGTAAGCAATATGTTTCCAAAATAGTTGACCTCCATAATTTTACGGTCTACATCTTCTTGGGTATCTTTTATCAGACTACGCTGACTGATCCCTCCATTATTGATCAAGAAATCTATTTGGCCAAAATGGGTCACTACTTGGGCTACTTTATCGGCAAAGGTAGCGCTCTGGGCCAAGTCTAGGGGCAAAATCAATACATCAGAAGCTTCCTTACAATTGGCTTTCACCCGTTCTAATTCGGATTCTCGACGGGCTGAAAGTACTAATTTGGCTTGTTGACGAGCAAACTGATAAGCCAAGGCTTCTCCAATCCCGGAAGAAGCTCCGGTGATCCAAACTACTTGATTTTTGAAATGGGACATGGATTTGTCTTTAAAACATGAAATAGTTTTTAAATATAATCATAGCGTCAAGAAATCGCCTACCTTACCCCTGCTTTCTATTTGAAACAGCCTGAAATATTTATTTCAATGCTTTCTCACGAAATTAATTGCCAAGAAAATATTTTTTAAGCTCATATACATCCACCAACTCATCATAAATCAATCAATGGAAAATACAATCGCAGTAGCACCTTCAAACTCTCAAGGGTTGAGTGCCCAAGCTCATTCTTCCGTAGTAGAAAAATTAAAATTATTGCTGGATCAAGATGCCAATATGCGCCAATCTTTATTAGACTCTTTGCAGCAGGCAATCAGTTTGGCCAAACAAAACTTAAATACTGAACTTTACAATGCCATCAACAACGAATTCAAGGGCAATGGCTGGCCAGTGACCATCGAGGCTTATCTCGACTACCTGGATTTGTACGTCAGAATGATCCCCAACGAAAGTAATGATCCTAACTACCCCAATGCTTGGAAAAGTAACGGAGAAACCAATGGGTACAACCAAAAAGTCTATGACTTATTGTGTCAATTTTATTGGTTGGTAGATCAAAAAAAGCCAGGTACTGAGCTAACGATGCAAAGTTATGATAGTTTTGCCCAATGGTTGGTTGAGTTTGCCAGTGCTTGGGGAACCTTTCTGGATACCAAACCTTCTTTGACCAAAGAGAGCTTGCATTCTTTTAAGTATAATCCTATGTACAATTACCCTTTGTATGCGGATAACGAGCCTACCTGGCATACTTTCAATAATTTTTTCTACCGAGAGTTCAATCATGCCAATCCTCAAACAGGCATTACGCCTTTGCGTCCAATTGCGGAGCCCAACAACAACCAAACCATTGTATCACCCGCTGATTGTACCTTCAAACAAGATTATCCCATTGACAAAGACGGGAACGTGTTAGATAGCAACCTACAAAAAACCAGTATTACCCTCAAAAAAACCCATACGATTGGCAATGTCAATCAGCTTTTGAACCACAGTAGTTACGCTCAGGACTTCTATGGAGGTACTTTTGTGCATTACTTTTTGAGTCCATTTGATTATCATCGTTTTCATAC
>CALDJV010000987.1 GCA_937899305.1 uncultured Cytophagaceae bacterium | reverse complement strand
AAGTTGCAAACTTGGCCTTATCGTGTGATTTAAGTTCGGAAACTTAAACCAGTAAAAGTGCTTTATAAAACAATAAGTTTCATCTATGGTTGGGTGTACAACTTCCAGGCGCTTTCAAAAACCATTTCTGATGTCAATCTATCCAGGCAAATGAGGGTATCATGCAAGCAAGTAGCTAACATACAATCACCACAAGGCAAATCGGAGGAATCAAAACTGGCCGTGTGTTGTCCAAACGGTTTTGTCCAATCACTGCGAGTAGAGCCTAGTATCATCAAGGTCTTTTTCCCAGAAATCCAAGAAAAATGCCCCAAGCCTGAATCCTCCGTAAGCATAAAATCAGCTTTTAAAACAATTTCATAGGCTTGATGCAAATTCGTTTTTCCTACCAAGTCGATGACTTGCTGAGGATGCTTCTCTTTGATAAAGGAAGCTTTTTCTGCGATTTTATCTGCCCCTAATATGACAAACAGGGTTTGAGGTTTTTGACTTAACCATAGTTTAATAAAGGCTCCATATCGCGCCAAATCCCAGTTACGAGTAACGAAAGCTCCAGCAGGATTTAAAATTACCAATCGACTTTGTCCATCCCATCCATTTTTTTCGAGTATTTGTTGGACGTGTTGATTTTTTGTAAAATGTTTAGAAAAATCAACATTCATTTCAAAACTTCCCAAACCTACTTGGTTGATGCTCCATTGAGTGCGAATAAGTGCCGATTTGGGCGAAAAACGGTCAAACTCAGTCCAGGCTTTAGGCAATAACAAGCGTCTTACCCAACGAGTCATTCGGTTTCTCTGTAAGTCAAGAACAACTTCATATCTAGTGAACCAAAGTTTGGGAATCAAACCCAGCATAAACACCTTTTGTTTCCAAGAGACAGTCCCTCCCCTCAAAGTGTGTATTTGGTGAAACAAATTCATTTGTGTTGGTAGCATACTGTAATCTGTCCTCACCAACAAGTCTATTTTGGCATTGGGATATTTTATCTTCAAATCGTACACAAACGGTAAAGTGATAAATAAATCTCCCAATGCTTGTACTCGAATAATCAATATTCGTCGTGGTGCACGGTTCTTTCGCCATTTTTTGATACTCATATTTTCATCAATCATATGCTCAAAGTTTCATCAAGAAAAGGCTGATTAGAATAAAATCTTGCTTAAAAGCAGATAATGCACTAAAAAATTACCCTCATTTATCTAAAAGTATTTATGATACAGTTTCGCAAACTGCATCATTGTCCAATTCATATCATGTTGCTGGCTCCAGGCCATCCCTTTCGCTTTGAGGCGTTGGTACTGTGATTCATTGTGGAGTAACTTCAATACATTTTGGGCCAAGGCTGTTTTCGCAAATACGATAAAAAATAAGCCCAGCTTTGACGGGTTCAGCAAAGCTAATTGTTCCGCTTTGCGCTACTATGGACCATTGACTATCGACTAAATAAAACTACCAACTACTAACTAAATAAAAACTATCGACCGTCGCCCCTGGACTGTGAAGTCACCTCCTGATATACCTCAATGGCTTGCTTGGCAATGGCCTCAAAGCTAAAATATTGATTAAAATGATTAAGCACTCGGCCTCGTTCCTGAGTCAAAGGTTTATCCAATAATGAGCATATTTTTTGGTACAACATTTCACTGTTGCCTGGTTCAAACAAAGTTCCCACGTCTCCTGCTTTAGTGAGACTTATAAAAGACGGAATGTGAGTGAGGATGGGTACCACCCCACAAGACATCGCCTCAATGGCAGCATAGCCACTTCCCTCTTTATAACTTGCTGAAATAAAGTAATCAACGCTGTTATAATAGTGTTGTAACTTGTTTCGATCTTGCCTACCCAATAGCACTACCTGTACCTTTAGGCTTTCATTGGTTATCCATTGCTTTACTTCTTGCTCTAGATCAGCAAAACGATATATCATATACAACCTGGCTCCAGGATAGTTTTGCAATAGCTTTTTGAAAGCTCGTAAAACGGTAAACGGATCTTTGTTGGTGTTGAGGTTGCCCACCCACAAAAAGACGGGGGCTCCTTGTAGTTTGGTTATCGCTCTGGCAGTATCTCGATCTGAGTAAGCAAACGGTGATGAGTTTTCCATTACAAAAACACATTGTGACTCCTCAATCACTTGATGCTTCGTCCAATTTTCCTCTTGTCCTTTGGCCGCAAACATGACCCGATCCATATGCCTTAAACCATACCTTAGAAAAGGTTTTAACAAGTGATCCTTCCAGGAATTGATTCTAAATACTGAGCCATGGTCTTGAATTACCTTGGGTATGTTTTTAAACAAACGTTTTAGCTTCATGTTCATCAAAGTATTCCGAATATCATGCAAGTGTATCACATCTACTTGCTCTTTTAGTACAAATTGTTGTACATTTTTGTAAAAACCCATGGGTGAACTGTTTGGCCGGGAAACCTGTCCATCAGCAATAAAGTAATAATTCACTTCATCTTTAACAAGGGTCTGCGTTTTTACATACCGCTGCACCACCGATACTTTTACGCCTTGCCTTGCAATCGCCGTTGCCCATTCTACCATCGTAAAATATTCCTGTAACAATTCCTCAGGAGTTTTATCAAACTGGAAAATATGGGAGACAAAAGCAATGTGTAGATTACGGAGAGACATCATGGGTATATTATTTAAGTACTATTTTATACAAGTGCCCATTTACTTCAAATACTTTTGATATAATTTTTCAAATTGAGCCATTGTCCAGCCCATGTCATGTTGTTGACTCCAGGCAATCCCTTTTGCTTTCAGACTTTGGTATTGTGACTCATTTTTGAGCAGCTTCAATACGTTTTGGGCCAGCATTTCACTGTCTTTGATAGGAGATGCTAGCGTACACTCATCAGCCAAGTCGGCAATTAGCCCCACCTTGGTACCACATACCACTACCCCACACGCCATGGCTTCGGCTACTACCAAACCTTGCCCTTCATACAATGACGTATGTAATAATAAATGGGCTTTATGAAAATAATTCAAGGTTTCTTGATAAGGCACAATGTCTGAAAAAGTAACTCGATCGGCAATGCCTAACTGAGTTGCATGGCGTTGTAAAGCGCCTCCCAAGGTATCTCCCCCTACAATCGTCAACTTACAGTCTACCTTTTGGCTAATTTTCTGAAAGGCTTCCAGCAACGTAGTTTGCGATTTTACTGGATTAAGGTGGGCCAAATGGAGGAATTGATAGGGTGGCTTGAGCGGCTTTTCTTTGGGCACAAACAAAGTCTTGTCTATTCCAAACGGGATCACTGAAGGGGTCTTCTTGGTAAAATGTTCTTGTAATTTGTTTCGCTGAAACTGAGTCAACACCACAAGCTCATTGGCTTGTTGGTAAGTCCATTTAATCAAAGATTTTTTTACTTGGGAAGTACGAAATACCCCGTAATCAATTTCGGGAATCGCAGTAGCATCCCCCCCTTGAAGGTGAATGATGAGCGGTAACTTGAACCGACGCTTGAGTAATACTCCCAGAATTCCTCCAGGAAATCCCCAAATCACCTGAATGAGGTGAATTTTTTGCTGCTTGTGTCGTTGGGAAAATTTACTTTGAACCCATCGTATTTGCTGAGGAATCCTTTGCAAACGTTGTGGGGCAATCAAATGATATCCCTTGGGTTTAAAATCTACATTGACTGGATGCAAAGAAAATATGGTGACTTCATATTTAAGCTTTAGTTGATCTACAAAAGCCTGAATAATCGGAATACCCTGCGAAAAGCTCCCAGTACCAATCCCTCCCGGAATCAGAAGTGCAATGTGTTTTTTCATAAATATGAGAAGCTCAAATTTACTTATTGGTCAACTTAATCCAAGGAAATGGGCTTTTTCGTTTACCCAACAGCTTTTGCCATCGGCTTGACTTGTACAACACTTCTCCCCCTAATGCCTTGATGGTTTCCCAAGTATGATGATGATAATAAGGTACCATTTCAGGAAACCCTAATTCCTCATAATACGTTTTGCTTCGTTGCTTAGCCGCAGCTCGAGTGGTATTGGTATAAAATGGCGAATCCAGTATGTGTATTTCTCCCTGAGCACTCAAAAATTGCTTTAACCGGTTGAGTACTAAAGAAAGTTCAGGAAAATATTGGATACTGGCTGCCAAATAGATCAAGTCAAATTTTGCTTTGAAAACTTCAAAAGATGAATCGAAAATATCGCCATACACAAACTTGAGGTTTTTGTTGTGATATACCTTGGCTCCTTGCTTCAACTCGGGCTCGTTTAAATCCAACGCCCACACTTCCGAAACGGTTTTATTACAGACTCGATGAGCCAACCAGCCATTTCCACAACCTACCTCCAAAATAGTGTTTTTGGGATTTGCTTGTAGATACTTGACCAAGTGATCGGCGCTTTCTTGACGAAGTTGCCATTCTCGTACGTGTCGAGAGGCCTTTTCAGGAAGTTGTCCCAGTTCTTCATTCGTATACACCCGGTTTTCTTTAGTCCTGATGCCCAAATATGCTTCCTCGAAGGTATTGTCCACCACCGACAAGTAATACAGCCCTTCGGCAACACGCGCATGCTCTAACAACTTTCTCATGATGTACTTTTAAGATAGCTTTTGGGAAGGCCTTATTTTTTCAATGATATATTTCTCAATCGGAAAACCAAACTGATTCTTTGCGCATCGCCATTGACTTATTTTCTTCAAAGGGTACAGTAACTTGTTCTTCTGGTCACTATACGCCAACTTTAGATAAAATTTAAAGTGCTCAAAAAAACGTTCTTTTTTGGAGGTAACCCAAGGACCAGAAGCACCCACATAGTCAAAATTTCCCCAATCTAGAGTTGTTTTAGGCAGTTCGTATCCATTTTTCACCACATCCTGAGTAATTTGCGAACCTGGGTAGGGTTTGAAATAAAAAATAGGAGTATCGAACTTACTACTTGCTTTACGTAATTTTTTTACCACTTTTATAGTTTCACTCACGCTTTGATCGCTCTCCTCCGGAAATCCTACAATGAATGGAAAAATCACTGCAATATCCAATTCCTTACATTTATCCGCACAATAAAAAACCTGAGTAAGCTTTACATCCTTTTTCATCCAATCCATCATCTCTTGCGAACCCGATTCTACCCCTATCAGCAATCTACGAAGGCCCGCATCCTTGCACAATTTCCAAACTTCATCAGGCAACCGCTCCCCCTGATCGGCCCGCATCGTACCTGCCCAAGAAAAACTCGTTTTGGCCTCTATCAATCCCTGGGCAAATCCTTTCATTCTTTTGGCATAGGTAAAAAAAGTCTCATCCTGAAAATTAACATCAGTAAAATCGTATTTTTGTTGGTAATAAAGCAAGTCATCTACCATT
>CALDJV010000986.1 GCA_937899305.1 uncultured Cytophagaceae bacterium | reverse complement strand
ATCGAGGAATAGAAGCCCTCACCAACAGTGAGTCTTTGTTTGATTGTGTATTAATGGACATTCAAATGCCTATGATGGATGGGGTAGAGGCGACCAAAAGAATTCGTACTTTAGACTCACCCACCAAGGGTATTCCAGTGATTGCACTTACTGCCAAAAGTGTAGAAGATGAGAAGAGGCAATACCTGGAGGCAGGTATCAACGACTACATTGCCAAGCCTTTTACTCCTGCTGAGATTAGCCAAAAAATACTTCAACATATTCCCAACCAAACCACCAGGCACTATATGAATACTTCAACAAATACCCAAAGTAAAAATTACCAAAGAAGATCTCATACTTTGTTTGATCTCAATTTTTTGAAAGATGCTTTTGGTGATAATCCCGCAATTTTTCAGGAGTTACTCCAGGTATTGACCAACCAGTTTTTACAATTTAAAAAAGAAGTAAACAATGCCTTGCCGCTCAAAGATTGGAAAATGCTTGCCCAAGCAGCTCAAATTATCAAAGTGAATTTGGTAGCCTTTGGACTGAAATCTTTGGAAAATAAAGTAACTTTGATTGAACAATATGCCAATAAGCAAGAAAGCTTGGATAAAATACCTGAGTTGGTGCGCGATTGTGAAGAAATTTTTGCTGGGGCAATCAAAGAGTTAAATTCATTACTGGAAGATGGAAACTTTACTGAAGGACAACATTTATTTAGCGGAAGCTAATGCAGAAGATATAGGTACTTTGGCTGACCTACAATGTGCCATGGCTTGGGAAACAGAATCCTACAAACTTGACAAATCCACGGTATCGAAGGGGCTCCAGGCATTGTTTGACGATGCTACCAAGGGAAAGTATTATAAGTTGAGACACGAGCAAAAAATTATTGGTTGTATGCTCAATACCTTTGAGTGGTCGGAATGGCGCAATGGCTATATTTTATGGATACAATCGTTGTATATTGTTCCTGAATTTCGAGGTAAAGGGCTTTTTGGTTTAGTGTATCAACATTTGCAAAACCTGGTAAATACCTCAGAGGAATTACAGGGAATTCGCTTATATCCGACTTTCCGCACGTATGCTTTGTAGTTTAAATAATTAATAAACTACTGTATCTCAATAACTTAGTATTTAAGGAGTATTTATCCATAATTTGAATAGTCAGATAAATAATCAATAGCCTCAAAATATTATTTGGTTTAGAGTAAGTTTTCATAGTAAATAGTTTAGGAGGATAATTTACCTTAGTAAACTCCAATCGAAAGAGTAAATAAACGTAAATATTGTATTTCGAGTAACCTGCGTTAAGATGCTAATAATCAGGTAGTTGTTAATTAATCAGTTTTTAAATTACACGTGCGGAAAGTCGGTTATATGTAGATAAAACCAACGTAAAAGCAACCAAAGTGTACGAAGCCTTGGGAATGAACGGAGATCACTATCATTTTTTTGAGTGGATGCAATAAATACCACATAAAAAAACATTCAGTTGGTAAAGACTGAATGTTTCAAATTTTATCTCTTAAATAATATTCTGGTAAGCCATTAATCAAAACTGTATTTACCCTTGGCGATCATTGTGTCGGCAATACGGCGACGAGCTGCCTTGGTATTATAGGCCTCGGTACGGGTAAAGCCTTTCAAAGCTCCCAATAAGTTTTTGTACATATCGCCTTCGGCAAAAGCGCTAATGGCTTGCTTACCCGATAATAATACTTGATCGGCAGTATCTTGCAAAAAGATGTGAGTAAGATCAAGCTGCACTTTGCAGGCCTCGTGACCTTTTTGGGCAACTAGTTTTTCGGTTCTCAACAAAGCTGATTCAGCAGCATAAATATTCATCAACATATCTGCCAAATGAAGCATCACTTCCTGCTCGTCGTTAAAAGCTGTTCCCAAGGCTTGTACTGCCGCTCCTGCCGTAATCAATAAGGCCTTTTTATAATGTTTTAACAAGGCTTTTTCATAGGCAAAGTCAGTTCCTTGAGCGGGTAATTCTGGACGAGCGCCACTCATAAGCTCTTTTTGTACCTCCATAGCAGCACTCATTACATCGAGTTCTCCCTTCATGCTGCGCTTGATGATGGTTCCAATAGATAAGATACGGTTAATTTCGTTGGTTCCTTCAAAAATACGGTTGATACGAGAGTCACGATAACAACGATCGGCTGGTGCATCGGCTGAATAACCCATTCCTCCAAATACCTGCACGGCCTCATCCACTACATAGTCTAAGGTTTCAGAACCAAATACTTTCAACAAAGCACACTCGATGGCAAATTGTTCAAAACTTTTGAGTTTAGCCTGTGATTCTTCCACACCATTGGCGATCATAGCCTCGATGCTGTCATCAATATTTTGTCCGGCTCGGTACATGGCCGATTCGGTAGCATATAGCCTTACTGCTTGTTGCCCCAACTTGTGTTTGATTGCCCCAAAGTTGGCAATAGGAGTACCAAATTGTTTACGTTCGTTGGCATATTTGATAGAATGGTTCAAGGCTTCGCGGGCTCCTCCGTGGGTAGAAGCGCAAAGCTTGATACGCCCAATATTGAGAATATTGACGGCAATCTTGAAACCATTTTCCCGAGTAGACAGCATGTTTTCTACTGGTACTTTGCAGTCATTGAAAAATACTTGACGAGTATCAGATCCTTTGATTCCCATCTTTGCTTCGGGAGCATTCATGGTAATGCCACCAAAATCTTTCTCAATGATGAAGGCAGTTAATTTTTTGTCATCATCTATTTTGGCAAAAACAATGAATATATCGGCAAAACCACCATTGGTGATCCACATTTTTTGGCCGTTGATGATGTAATGTTTGCCATCATCGGTGAGTACAGCTTTGGCTTTACCTGAATTGGCATCTGATCCAGAATCGGGTTCGGTGAGGCAATAACAGGCTTTCCACTCACCCGTGGCCAATTTGGGTAGGTATTTGGCTTTTTGGGCTTCGTTTCCATAATATTGAATAGGCAAAGTACCAATACCTGTATGGGCCGACAAGGCTACTACAAACGAATGTCCGTGACCAGTATAATCTGTAACCAACATAGAGGAATTGAAGTCCATTCCAAAACCACCATGTTCCTCAGGTACACCAGTACCCAATAGACCTAATTCCCCAGCTTGGTCGAGCAAACTGCTCATCAGTTCGGGGCTCTTGGCCGCATCTATTTCGTCCAAACGAGGCACGATTTCTTTTTCGATGAAATCTTCACAAGTTTGGGCCATCATTTTTTGTTCTTCAGTAAAGTCTTCAGGGATAAAAACTTGATCAGCGGTAGTCTCCTTGATGAGAAACTCTCCTCCTTTTATCAATTCTTTATTGGCAGTAGCTTCCATATTTCAATTGAGTATTTTTTTAAGAGAATAATATTTTCTGATATGCTTATTACCTATTATTAAAACAAATATATTGAATAATTGTTATGCGCGCATACTATTTGATTGAAAATATTCTATGGTATTTTTGTATAATTCTTACATAGTTGTATTATTTTTCTACGAAATGTAAAACTTTGCAGATGTTGGGCATAAAAAAAGCCCCGCGTAAGCACGGAGCTATGTCATATGTATAAAAGTAGGGTGTGAGTATGATGTCTTTGGTAAAACCTAACAATGAGGTTTATCTTCTTCTTCTTTTGGGCTTGTAAGCCTTATAAATGAAGATTTGGTTTTCACGACGGTCTTTCAGAGCCAAGATTAATTTTTTGGAAGTAATCTTCAAAATCTCAAACGCTTGTTCGGTCTCTTTGCCTCCTTCCTTGGTAATGACTACCAATTTTTTTTGTTGATCTTCAAATCGCCATTTGTTACGTTTGGTGGAGCGCCCCTTGGGGGTACTAATGCGTATGTTGTAGTTGCCGTTGGCTTTAAATTCCAAAATTGTCAGAATGCCCGACCTTTGTTGGCGTTCCATCATTTTGTCTGAAATTGCCCGCCCGTTAACTTCCATCCCAGTCATAATCCACTGACGAGACAATAATTTTGTACGATCTTTTACCGCAAACGAAAAGCTCATTGCGAATAAGCCAACCACTAATGTGAGCCAGAGATAGTTTTTGTAGTAATTTATTTTCATTTTATTCAATTTTATAACACCTGTTTTTACAACTGCTGTAGCAGTTATTTATTGTACAAAACGAATGTTTGATAGAGGAAGTTAGCCAATCTCAAAAGAAAAGTTTTGTTCTTTTACGTCCCCGTTACTTGTATTGTATACTCGTTCCACAAAGCTTACTTGGTTGTTGTAGTCCATCAATATGATGGCGGAAGAACAAGTACCATAGTTGGGGCTCTCGATAAACACCGAAGACAACATCCGCTCCCTATCCATGGGAAGGCCGGTTTGTTGTACTTGGTTGTCCTGAGGTTTGGTGGTATCCTGGAGGGTATCTAGCAGGGTTTGAGTACTAAAGTCAGCTTGTTCGATGATGTCAGTAAATTTGGCTTTCAATCGGTTTACCTTGAACCAATCCGAGTCGAGCAAAGCATTGCTCAGTCCATAAATGCCGGGCTCTAGTTTACGAATTTTATGTTCGTAGTTTGATAAATAATAGAGTTCTTCGGGGGTACCAGTCAATAAATTGAAGCCATTGTAAGCATCTATATTATTAAAAATACCTTCTAAGTAAGCTTGGGGAGCATCGGTACCTTGTAGGTAGTCTAGCGTGAGCATGCCTCGGGAGGGAGCCTGCGACTTGATATTTTCTATGTCACGGTAGTTGGTCAATGCGGTGAAACGACCATTTCGGTGGATGCCCATCCAGGTGCCGCCTGCTTCCAGGTCTTTTCCGGCAAGTACATTGGGGGCATTGTCCCAGTATTGAGCAGGAGCAGTGTTTCGTTTGTAAAATTCGTCGCGATTGCTCGCAAATATCAGTTTATATTCAGGGTGCGTTTTCCAGGCAAAAGTCAATAAACACATAAATAAAAAATCAATGATGAATGAAAAATTGCTCAAATTTAAGAAAAGTGTTTATGGAACAACTACTTGGGCGAAAATGTTCAAATTGAGCAGCAAGGCAGGTGCTGCTGCGGGTGATGTGTACAAGTACGAGCATATGAGGGGTTAGTGTTGATTTTTTATTTCTAACTGATAGATTGACATTGTATAATAGAGCGATATGGTCAACGTATTTTAAAGGTAAAATAGCTTTAATTGGTGCTTAATAGATAATGACTGCCAGTCAGTCACTTAAGGTTGAGAAAAGGCCTGGATTGGGTATTGCTCTAGGCAAAAATAAAATGTGTTGGTAATTGGATATATGTTAAAATATGTCTTAGTTCGCATACTAATTAACCAAATTATTTTTATTACACTTACGAAGTTGTTAAGTCTTTT
>CALDJV010000985.1 GCA_937899305.1 uncultured Cytophagaceae bacterium | reverse complement strand
AATGCACCCATTTTTCGCGCGCCAAGGGTGGAGAAAGTCGCGATCCAGATTCTAGGTCGTTGGCTGAGCATATGTATAGGTATATTCAACAATGTGAGCCTGATTTTTTTATAGTTGAAAACGTAATTGAGTTTTTGAGCTGGTCAAAGCTCATACATAAAAAAGATAGTGAAGGTAATCCTGTTTTCAAGAATAATGGTGAACCTTTTCTAATACCAAACAAGAATCAACAAGGTGAAGGTGCTTTGTATAGAAAATGGGTAAGAACTATTTGCAAGATGGGATATGAATACAAGTATAACGTGATCAATTCCGCCGATCATGGAGCCTACACCAGTCGCCGCCGATATTTTGGAATTTTCGCGAAAAAAGGCCTACCCATCACCTTTCCAAAGCCTACCCACCATAAGGATGGTTGGAAATATGGACTTGAGTCCTGGAAGCCAGTCAAAGAATGTCTTGATTTTTCTAATGAAGGTAAATCAATCTTCAACCGCAAATGGCCATTGTCAGATAACACCTTAAAAAAGATTCGCCAAGGCATTGAAAAATACCATGAAGAAGAGAATTTCTTCGTGAAATACTATTCATCTGGAAACAATGTGGCCAGCGTTAATCAGCCGTGCCCAACGATTACCACAAAAGACCGCATGGGGCTTACCCAGTGTTTTTTATGGCAACAATATGGAAATGGCTTGAATGGCAAAAGCGTTCATGAACCAAGCGGTCCGATTGTGACCAACGACAAGCATCAACTTGTTAACGCTTTTTTGTCCGATTACGACAACTTTAGGAAGGTGTATCATTCAATAAATAAACCTCACCCAACCGTACTCGCCAGCAAGCGCTATACTCGGATTAACTACTTGGTACCAAATTCTGATGCTGTTGAGGTTAAAGAAAGGGATAGTGAAGTAATGAGGGGATTGAAGGAGTACTGTAAATCTCTTGGCATTGGTGATGTGACTATGAGAATGCTTACAGTTCAAGAATTGAAGGTGATACAGGGCTTTCCAGATGATTATGTTTTGGAGGGGAATCAAGAACTCCAAAAGAAGTTTATAGGTAATTCAGTAGTGCCTTTGGTGGCTCAGAAGATAGTTGAGGCTATATACCAAGACTTTACTGAATTGGAAAAGAAGGTGGCTGCGTAGTGCAGTCACACAAAACGTGCGTTTTTTGATACCCAATTAAGATAAATGGTTATGCAAACTATCAAAAACCTAATACTAATGGCTTACCCTCTAGAGGAGCAAGCAATGGATGCAATCAAAAACATGTTGACTTTAACTGGAGGTAGGATTAAAGTAAATGGTTCATTTTTTAAAACGAACATTTATATCGAAAATTTCGAGGAATGCTATTCATCGACTTATGAAGATTTGAAAAATTATCTTGTTACCAATAAGATCAGTTTCGACTTATTTGCGAATATGGATGGTGATCAAAGCAAGGTTTACGAAATATTTAACGGCATTACAAAACTAGGTTTCCGAAAGGAGTACACCACAAAAGAAAGACAGGAGATAGAGGAGTTTTGTTCCCAAGTCCAAAAAAGCACGCCAAGTGGTGTTACATTAAACGAAATTTCACTTCTGGTTTACCCATCAGAAACCAAAGCATTAGAATCAATTGAGAAGGTATCTAGCCTAATTAGAAGTTGGATTGTAATAAATGGTTATTCTGATTTCCGTATGGATCTTTGCATAGATATTTTTGGGGCTCATTATCCATTCTGTTACAAAGAGCTGAGGAATTATTTTATTCGAAATTCTATAAGTTTTGACTTGTGTACGAACATCATAAATTGCGAATGTAGAGCATATGAATCATTTGACGCTGTAGTGGAGAAGGGTTTTGTTCGTGAATTAACCGATAAAGAAAAATATAAAATTTCAAAGCATCTTAGTGATAAAAAACTCAACGAAATCTTGTCAAGTGACGAATTTAAAAATCTATGAAACCAGAAAAAAAGCTGAGAGTATTTAGAATTAAATCATATAGCGAGTATGAGTTTGTGGCTCATTATGATATGATACAAGCTTTGACTATGTGGCATGATGAGTATGATGGAGAAGTGGATGAAGTAGAAGAAGTGGTAACCTTGCCAGAAAAAGAACAAGACGGGATGGAAATGGAAAATCAGAAGGGCTTAAAAGTAAACATCAAAGAATGGTTAAAGGAAAAGAGTTGCCCAGGATACATAGGGGCTACATATTGGTAATATAAAAACAGTAATAACACTATGAAACTACTGACAAAACAAGAAAAGTATGAACTAGGTTGCATGATAGTGACTGCTATGCATGCTGAATTGTACGGGCCAGATGGTGCCATAGCTGCTACCAAAGAGAATGTTGTAGTTCACGGTGGAGAAGGTGAGAAGCATCTTAATTTTATCAAAGGCCAACAGGAGCGTTTGGAGAAACAGGCAATGTATCTTGCTGAATCTATCATCAAAGTGATAGAAGAGATTCACACTGGAGATTATCAGTGCCAGTTCCGAGAATGCAAATCACTACTTGGTGAGGCTGTTGATTTTAAGAATTCAGATACTGAGGAGTATGTTGTACCTGAAAAAGACGAAGAGGGTAATTATCCATATATGAAGGTATCAGATTTAAAAAAGCAAATTGCGAATATACCTGGTGATATGGAGGTATATATAAGATGTTCTTACAATCCGACGGGAAATATTGTGGAAGCAGGTGTTGCAAATAAGGGTACCTATGGAAGCTTTGGCCAAAGTATTCCTTGCCTAATCATTGAGCCATCATATCAGGATTACAGGACAGATAGATAACAACAAAAAATAGTTTTATGTAGGCATATATGCCTGCCTTTTACGGCAGGCGTGTACAGATCAATCTAAGGCATTAATTCTTACCCAAGATAGTTCTAATTCCTGGAATTGGGCGGCATGTATCTCAATAGTTATTTGCCCACCTGTTGTCATGAGTAAAACGATTACTACACTTGGCTTTCCTTGTATTGGTCTTTTCTCAAGTGCAATGACCTTGGTAAGATCTATTTGAAAAAAGGAGCCTCGTGTTGTTTCAATTTTGTACAATTTCATATGGTATTTGGATTTTGAAAAAAAACGAAATTAGTATTGGCCAATGGAAAATCAAAGCTAGATTCTGACTATATTAATAAACCCACAGTAGATTAGTTGATAATGACGTTATTAGATCAAATACCAGGCTTTGAGGGGCAAACCTTATTTCAGCTATTGGGTACTCTTAAGAAATACTTTCAAGAGAGGAACTTTGAAGAATTTGATGTAAATATTCGTGACGTAATTGGATGTGATCGACGTAAAAAAATATCCTCCTATTTATCATATGAGCAGTTTTTAGGAGTGTAGAACTTTTAAATACCTGTTTTACAGGTCAGTATATTAAGCTTTATGCTGACCTAATCGCATTTTCTTATACCGATCAAACTCCTCTTTTTGCCTCTTAAGGTACAGATCAAACGCTGTGTCCAAATCTTGCTCAGTCTTTTCAGCAGGTGGTCAAATATGCTCTAAAAAAGCCTTTGACAAAAAGGGCATAAAGAGCTACAGACAAACAAGCGCAAATTGTGGAAGGATGTTTCGAGTTTATACCCTTGAAGGAAGAGCAAGAAAAATTAGTTCTTGGGTAAAATTAGTGATTGAGACCATGAATAGACCATCCTATGATGGTACCTTAAAGATTATTGGGCCTTTAGATGGTAATTGGCGTATCGGAAGCTCTAATCAAATAGGAGTAGTACTAGCCGATGAAATGTTTATTTCTAGAACTGAGTAATAGCACCCCAAAACGCGACCTATTTAATAACAGAGCAAAATCACGCAATTTAAATCCACTGATAATCAACACATTAGCAGACACATCAGTTTTTTTTCAAAAAAAACTTCCATTGAAACCTCCGTTTAGGATAATATAATAATAGGCAAGTAGTAAACGTTTGTTTAAAGTTTATCATTTGAG
>CALDJV010000984.1 GCA_937899305.1 uncultured Cytophagaceae bacterium | reverse complement strand
CGGCAATGGACTAAGGCCAAAATTTTCGCTATCTTTAGTCAAACATGGTTCGTCTCCGCTAGTAGATACGACTAAAAACGCGGGGTACTTTTTTTAAATTCTGAACAGCCTATCTGTCAGGTATCCAAACTTACCTGAGTTTTAATTACAAAATAATGTATTCAGTTGCAGTAGCTTTGGTTCTTGTTTGAGTTTGCTCTGCTTTTGATGTTTGCTTCGCATTTTTCTTGTTATTTCCTCCTCGGCAATTCATTTTTTGATGGTTATCCAAGGCGACCTTTGCAAACTTATTCATTTGTGATGTTTTCATAATGTTTTGTTTTTTGGTAAAACTTATTCTCAAAAGTACCTGATTATGTAATAAATATACTGAGTGACTTTACCAAATGTCGGTTTGACTTTATGAAACACTAGATTGGGTTTATAAACTTTATATTTCTTGTTTGCTGGCCGAGTATCAATCAGTTTGTTTCAAACTTATCTCTTCTTCACCTCCCTTTTTCACTTCTCGTTTAGCTATTGAAATTACCATTTCATAGCTCATAAAATACTACTCAAACCCTAACTCAATGTACAGGGCTCATAGCAAATCTGTTGCTAAGAATAATATATAGACAAATTCTTTAATACGATTAACAAATATAAATTTATGCCTTCTTGTGACAGGTATCTTTCAACATTCTTTTATCAACCAGCTAAACCTTCTTTTTTATCTATCCCAAAGGCAATGATCAAAAGCACGTTTACTACCAGAAAACCATAAAAAATCCCCTTACCGTATAGCCGCCCTTGGTGGCTGATGGAAGGCTGGGTGGTGCCACTTACAAAAATCATTTTCTTAGGGATATTGTCTGTTTTAAGTGCTCGCTTGACTGCCTTGATGGTATACTCGGTTACCGAAGTTTCTCTCACAAAAAACTTTTGCGGTGTCTTTTTCAAGCGATTCAATTCTTTTCGACTGCTGGCCACCAACCATACGCTGTTTTTGTTCCACCCATAAGCATTTATGAGACGTATTACATAATAGTGGGCGGGCCTGTCACTTGAGTTACTATTCCGTGCCTTATGTAGTTTATAAACATAGCCCGTGGTAAGAGCATCTACTTTAAAATCGTTGGCATCAAAAAATACATACTTCGTCTGCCCTTGAAAGACCTCCTCAAAAGTCAGCCCTTTCTCCACCAGTGAACCATTGCTATAATAGATGTATTTGGAGGACAAATAAGCCGTAAGAGGATACCCCAACAACATTAAGATAAGCAAACCAGTACCCAGATTACCACTTACCCGAATGGGGCTTGACAACCACCAGCCCAGTAACCCCAAGGCATTTAGTATCATGGCTACAAATCCCCAAGTATCGCCTACATAATAATACACCAAGGTATTTACCGCAACTGCCAGCCAAAAGATTGTCTGGATGTATAAAAGTTTACCGAAAACAGTTTGTAGGTTTCTCATCTCAAGAATCGTTGTGGTGACGCAAAAAACAGTTACAAATACAAGGTAGCATTTGTTCTGGTAAGCCAAATTCATTCTACCCCAAACCAACTTACTTTTGACTTTAAGGAGGATTTGCTCATTTTCTCTTAATGATCTTCAAAATAAGCAAACCCTTCCCTAGCCTCAATCACCAATAGGTTACGCTAATCCCTTGCGGGCTTTGATCCATTGCAACCAGTATAAGTCATTGATGAGGTACTTCAGATCCAAAATGGTTACTTCTAAATGATTGGCAATCTTTTCGGTATTATGGGCATTGAAGGCATCGTTTCCTTCTCGAAGCTGTTCTAACGGAGTATGGGCCAAAAACGAAAAACGTTCCAGGCGTACTCGTAAGTTTTCTTCCAATACGGCCAGCGAAGGCTCATTTTGGTTACAAGCCTGTAAAGTGGTATCTTGCATGTTGTAATGATTTATTTGTTACAAAGCCCTTGAGGTACGTCCGCGAAAACAGACCTCTTGGGCTATCTTTTCACTTGAAAAGACATGACAAAGATAAGAAAAACCGCAAGGTATACAATACATACCTTACATTTTGTTACTTATTCTTAATGTGATGCATTACTTGATAATCGCAAAATTCATTTAAAATACGTGTCATCCTTTTCTCTGATACTTTTTCCACTCCCTTATAATAGGCTGATTTGGTCATTCTCAAAGCAGGTGTTTTTTGTTCAGCAGATAAATTAGGATAAGTATTCTCTAAAAACCACTCAAAGGCTTGTTCTATGGTTTGAAACTGGGGCATGTTGTTCTATTCTATATTTTTAAGATACAAAGATAGGAATTTGCCCGCTTTTTTTCGTCCCCCCTACCCTGCTTATCCCAAAATCCTGTAAACCCTGATAATTGATTGCATCAAGGTTTACAAGATTGAGGCATTCGCCAAATGATGTGTACTAATGTTGCTACGAAAGGCGAGCCACTTGTTGCAAGTTCACTACTTCTCCATCGGCTGGAATGTCTATTTTAATTTGCTTTTCGTCCATTGCTTTTTGCAGGTCCACCCGCTTGACATGGCAATGATTCACTACGTCCATATGAATGGCCACAATGTGGGTGTTGGGTGCCTGCTCATGTACTTGGGCGATGTCTTCGGCAGTCATCGTAATGGGTTCGCCTTGCAAAAACTGGGCACCTCCCGCATTCAATACCGTCATTTGAGGCTTAAGCGTATCTAGTGCTCGTACCACTTCTGGATGCCAAATGGTGTCTCCTGCTACGTAGATTTTATCACTTTCTTGATTCCCCGCTTGGAGGTATTCAAATACGAAACCCGATACTGGTCCCATCATTTCGGCCAATGCTCCCTTGCCGTGTACTCCACCAAAACGATGAACCATGATGCCTTCCCACTCCACTTTGTCTTCAAGTGCAGTTACTTTCGTAAACCCTTGCCCTTTGATGGCTTCTTCGTCGGGTGCCTGACAAAACAACGGAAGGTCTTTGGGCAGCATCTCCTGAGCCACTGGGTCCCAATGGTCAGGATGGGTATGAGTCACAAAAACCGCGTCTATTTCTTGGATGAGGGCAGCTACCGCTTCGGCATTGAGCGGCAAATCCACCATTGGAATCCTGATCTCAGGCACTGCGTTGGGAACCGGATCAAATGCATCTTTGGGAGCCAACATAGGGTCTACCAACATTTTTTTCCCACCCATGTCTACCACAATGGTGGCGTGTCTTAATAATTGAATATTGCTCATTGTTTTGCTTTTTGATTTAATACACCACAAAGTAAACCAGAAAGCAGGCTTGGTGTCATTGATCTCGATCAAGAAATACGGCGGCGAATGCGACTCAGGGTTTCAGGGCTCACCCCCAGGTAAGAAGCAATGTGATATTGAGGTATGTTCTGAATCCAGCTGGGTTTGGTCTCCAGCAATTCTTTATAGAGCGCTTCTGGGTCTTTGGTAAGGCGGCTCAACTCTCGGGTTTCGCGCTGGCTCAACAAACCCAAAAACACGGCCCTATGTGCAGCATCGGTTGCTTGGTATTTGCTCGTAATGGCTTCAAACTGCGCTTGTGGAATCATTTTTATTTTTACCTCGGTAATGCATTCCTGCCACTTTTTAGAGGCAATGGCCTGCTGCAACGATACACAGTCGGTGATGAATTCGTCTGCTTCATAAAAATCCAAGTTCAACTCTTTTTTATCAGTTACATAAAACTCGCGTACAATGCCACTAATCAAGTATTTCACGTGGCGCTCCACGATTTGAGGGTTCAAAATGATGCTTCCCTTGGCAAGGGTCTTGGTAGGAAAAGAAGCAAATAAGGCATTGAATTGGTCTTGATTGGTGGGTAAATCACGGTGAGCAGAATGGGGATTGTTTGAAGTGTTGTCCATAGAGCATTGGTCATACATGTTGTTAAATCCATTGTAAAGATAAGGCTTTTTTATTATTATTGGTTCAATGGAATGGGATCATCATTGATATTTTTTTAGACACATTCCACTCTCTTTTTATCTTAAATCGACAATTATGACAATTGAAAGTATTTTAATCTGGGTTGCCTTAGGCGCAGTAGCAGGCTGGCTCGCTGGCTTACTAGTAGGCGGTGTAAAATCAGGTCTTTTGGGCAATGTTTTAGTAGGTATTGCGGGTAGCTTTATTGGCGGATGGCTGGCCGTAAAACTCAAAGTCGCGGGGGCAGTAGTAGGCGGATTAAGCATTCCAAGTATTGTGACCGCCATTGGAGGAGCGGTTGTTTTGTTGGTATTGCTCAAATTTATCAAGCGCTGATGACACTTGTCTTGAGCAAATTATTTATCCCCAACTACCACCAAGATAGTCGGGGATTATTTCATTTATTGCCTGGCTACTATACCTCTACCTTGTAACTCAGCTGTATTTCATCACCTGTTTTACCTCGGAATCCCCAATTTACCGGGGGTGATTCTACAATGCAGATTTCCAGGTCGTTCACCTCTATTTTTAGTTGCGTCGCTATCTCTCGAAATAAAGCCTGAATCAAGGCTTTTTTAGTAGCTTCGGTACGGCCGGTCATCATCATGATCTCGATGATGGTATATGCCTCCGAACGATCATCAGGGTAAATAAAATCGGCCGCATCTAGCCCAATAAAACGATGAAAACGTTTGTTGGCCGGCATTTTCAATACCTCTACTACACATTCATGAATCACTCGAGATAATTCGGTTTTCACCTGATCTAAATGGGTTTTCAGACCATATATTTTAATTTGAGACATATTTTTAGTTGGTAGTTTTGTTTATTTTTCAGTCCATAGTCGATGGTCCATAGTCCATAGTAGCGCAAAGCGAAACGATTGATTGAGTGAAAAATGAAAAACAGATTAGCTTCGCAGAGCTCCCTTTGGTCGGTTCTTCCTTTGTCAGAACAAGAGTGAAAAGTGGACGCTTCGCGCAACCCGAAGTCCTGAGCGGAGCCGAAGGAACTAACAATGTAGCAATGAGCCGAAGGCGGAACAATAGAAATTATCATATTTGCGAAAATAAGAGAATAATTATCGCTTCGCGCAACCATTTAGCCATTTAGCAATGAGTGCAACGGAACAATAGAACTAAAACAGCCCACATCAATTACTTACTCACTACTTTGATACTATTTTTTACCAATTCAATCTTTTCTTGCAACCCCTCCAGCGTTTGATCCAAAATGGTGACGTGCCCCATTTTACGGGAAGGTTTGGTTAGTTTCTTCCCATACAAATGCAAATAAGCTCCAGTAACGCTCAAGGTTTCGTTTACGCCCTCGTATTTGGCATCTCCAGTATGTCCAGATTCCCCTAGCACATTGACCATAGCCGCCAAACTCTGGGTACTGGTATCGCCCAAGGGCATGTTGAGTACCGCTCGCCACAACTGTTCAAACTGAGACGTACCATTGGCCTTGATGGTATGGTGGCCACTGTTGTGGGGACGAGGAGCTACTTCATTTACCAGAATGTTTCCATCTTTGGTCAAAAACATCTCAATGGCCAGCAACCCCACCATGTCAAACGCCAGCATTACTTTTTGGGCAATCGCTTCGGCTTCCGCTGCCAATGCTGGTGAAATTTGAGAAGGGGCCATCAAGTAATCTACCAAGTTGTGCTCAGGATGAAACACCAACTCTACTACTGGGAAGGTCGTCATGTCGCCATTTTCGTTGCGGGCAATGATCACCGAAATTTCTTTGTCAATGTCTACCAGTTTCTCTAGCAAACTAGGGTTTTCGAAGGCCTGAGCGAAATCAGTGCTTGAATTGAGCTTTTGTACACCCCGACCATCAAAACCACCTTTGCCTAGTTTTTGAAAAGCAGGCAGAAAATCAGCATTGGCCTCGAGTTGGCTTTTATCGTCTATCAATACAAAATCTGGGGTGGGGATTTGGTGTGTTTGATAAAATTGCTTTTGCACTCGTTTGTCCTGGATGGTACGAATGACCTGGGGCTGAGGAAATACTTTCTTACCTTCTTGTTGTAATTTTTCAAGGGCATCTACATTGACATTTTCAATTTCTATGGTAAGCAAATCTAC
>CALDJV010000983.1 GCA_937899305.1 uncultured Cytophagaceae bacterium | reverse complement strand
TAATTTAAGTAATTTTTTTGACTTATTCTAACCAAAAAAAGCGTGTACTTGGTACACTGTCGTGGAATGATAGGCCTCTATAAATCTGCCTCTACAAACTTCCTACGAGCTTCTACCGAAAACAAACGTGCCTTGCTATAAAATTGCAAAAAATAATCTCGTTGACCCATTTCACTATTGATCAAGGTGTTGGCCAAGTGCGCTAGATTGGTTGGGGTGGTTTGAGTGATCAAAAACTGTTGTACAGTGTGCATATAAAACACCGTAATGGTTTCGTGGTAGCCTTCCGAGTCGGTATTTTTGCCCCCCTTGGCCACATTAAATTGTCGAATGTTGTCTCGAATCAAGTTAGTGGCTTTGTCAAGAGGGTACCACTGCAAATACCAAATGGCCACGGTGAGGTGGGCTTCGTGGGTAAATTGTTTGGCTTCCAGGCTCAAATCTAGAAATTCCCGCACCAAACCTTCGGCTTGTTGATTGTTACTAAAATAATTGTTCATAATGAAAATGCCTGTCTTATAAAACCAAAGTATCTGTACCTGAAATATCGGTGATGGGGTGTGCTACTTAATCACCCCAATCACCAAAAGTCTGAACTATAAGCCTCGGTACCACTCCAGGGCTTTTTCTACCTCATTCAGGGTAATGGGTTGGTTAAAGTTCGCTTTTCCGATTTGTTCTAGTAAGGTACATCTAATTTCTCCGCCTTCATTTTTTTTGTCCTGAGTAGTCAATGGAGCAATGGCAGCAACTTCTTCAGAATGGATGAGGAGTCGGGGGTACAATGCCTGAATGTATTGCACGATGCTATGCAGGTCTTGCGTGGTGATGAATCCCTTTTGTTGAGACAAATACGACTCGCAAAGCATACCAATGGCAATGGCTTCACCATGCAGCAGGGCGCGTTCGGAGTCATTGAGGTAGAAACTCTCGATGGCGTGACCAATGGTATGGCCAAAGTTGAGAATTTTGCGCAAGCCGTGTTCTAGTGGATCATTTTCTACTACATTGGCTTTGACTTCTACCGAGTGTTGGATGATGTCGGCCCAATTAAGTTGGGAATACTCACTTGTGAGTAAAAAGCGCCATTTGTCTACATCGGCAATGAGACAATGCTTGATGACTTCGGCAAAACCAGACAGTAACTGTCGAGCGGGCAAAGTTTGCAAAAAAGGAGGGTAAATGTAGACCCAAGTAGGCACCTTGAATGCCCCAATGTGATTCTTGAATTGTTGAAAGTCAATACCAAGTTTGCCTCCTACGCTGGCATCTACCTGGGCCAGCAAAGTGGTGGGCATTTGCACAAAATCTACCCCACGTTTGTAGGTAGTAGCACAAAATCCCCCCATGTCGCCAATTACCCCTCCTCCCAAATTAATGACCAGTGATTTACGATCCATTTGATAATCGGTCATTTGTTGCCAAATATGAGCACAGGTTTCCAAGGTTTTGTGTTGTTCTCCACTCGTAATCTCGACCAACAAGTGTTGTTCAGGTAACATGGGCTGTACCAAAGGGTAGCAATGTTGTCGGGTGTTTTCATCTACGATGACCGCTATTTTGGTATAGTGGTTTTCGGTTAAAAACTGACTGAACTCGTGGAGGCTTTGGGCAATATGAACGTGTTGTTGTGTAAGTGTATCGCTCATTATAAGGTAGTTAGAGGTAATTCAGAATTAGTTATCTTGGTTGTTGATTGCGTTGAGTTGTTCTATGGTATCCACCGTAAACCAGTTTTTGGGGTAGCTATCCGAACAATATAGTTGTTGTTGAGCGATCAATTGTTGCCATACCAAATAAAAATCATCTACTTGGTCAGTCAGTTGGTTGATCTTGTATGGGTTGAGCATTTGAATGCCCGAGCAATAGGTAGCGGCTTTTTTATGACGGTTGAGCTCTTGTACGCAGTTATTTTGGTGGTGAATGTAATCACCCTCGAGCCCATCGATGGGCAACACCGGAACCACCATACAAGCGGGGGCATTGTACTTATGATATTCACTGGCCAAGAGATCAAAATCCAGTTCCGTGATGTTGTCGGCAGTAAGTACAAAAACGGGTTCGTTCAAATGAGCCAACGCCGTATGATAAATCCACCAGGCATTGCCTCGTCCTTCAGTATTGAATACCGAGTTGACCCCCAATTCTATGACATGTTGGGCAAGAATGGCTCCTTTGTATCCTACGGTGATGTGCAAGTAATCTATAGCTGGTTTTACCTTTTTGATCCCTTCGGCAATGAGGGTGGAGCCTTTGTAGGGAGCCATGGGTTTGGGAATTACATTGGTCAAAGGCAACATACGAGTGCCTCGCCCAGCGGCCATAATCAAGGCGTGTTTTATCTTACTCATTTGAAGTAATTTTAAGAAAAATAATGCGGTTGTAAGACCTGCCAAGTTTAAAAACCTAGCAGGTTGATAACTCCTTTACTTAGCTTCCCACTTCTTCTATCGGAGGGTTTTCAATAATATGAAGTATTTCTTCCTCAGTCAAGCGTACTGTATTGGCCGAAGAAAGCCCTACCGATACTGGGTTGGCTACTTTCTCGTTAAACGAAATTAAGTAATGGGTGATGCCATCGTATTGAAGTTCACGGGTGTAAGCCAACTCTAGTTCTCCAATCAAGTATTCATCGATGCGTTCACCAGGACGGCCCTCGATTTTTTCGTATTTCCCACCTTTATGCTTTACCCAAGTTAGTAGAATGTCTTCCATTTGGGCTGCTTTCATCATACGCGACAACACCTTACCTTGGGTTTCGTCAATGTTGTTCAAGGCGGTGATCACCAAGTTGACGGCTTCGTCTACTGTAAAGAAAAAGCGACGCATTTCGGGTCCAGTAGTACCCATCACTCCAGTTTCTTCGTGCATTTTTTTCCAAATAGTAAGCACCGAACCAGTAGACCAGGCCACATTCCCATAACGCACACAAGTAAATTTGGTAGCGGTTTTGCCATTCATAGAGCAATATACCCGTTCCATCACTGATTTACTCATTCCGTAAGTATTGCGTACTGGGGGAGAAGCTTTGTCAGTGGAGATTCCTACTACTACTTCTACATTTTGATCAATGGCTACCCGCGCTACATTCTGCGATCCTACTACATTTACATCTATGCATTCCATGGGGTACTTTTCGGCCAGATCGACAAATTTGGTGGCTGCAGCGTGAATGACTACATGAGGTTTGAATTCTCGGAAAGTATCTCTCACCGCCTCTATGCTGGAAATGTCCATAGGAGCTACTTCACACCCGGTAAATTTTTGGGCCATCAAATTTTGCTTGTTGTTTCGGCCGGTCAATATTACTCGGTATTCATCTTTGAGGGCCAGTGCCAACCTTTTTCCCAGAAAACCAGTTCCTCCGGTAATCAATAGCGTCTTCTTCATAGGAATTATCTAGATTTAAAAAATTTCTTTTTGATGTAATTGTAGCTGAGGCTTTGAAAGTTTTGCCTGAGCCAAACACTTTTATCTACTTGATAGGCAAGTTTAATATACATTTTCATTTTTGACAAATCGTGGGCTTCTTTGGCCATACCCGCCAAAAATACATAGAGTGTAGCCTTTATTTTGCCAATTTTTTTTCCAAAAACGCGGAATTCATCGTCTTGATCCAATTTTTTTAGAAAATAATCGAATCTTTCTTCTGCTTTGCTCAGTTGCGCGGTGTTGATGGTGCGAGCGGGGTGGTCTAGTACTCCACTATTGAACTTACTAATGCGGCCAATATTGGGAAAAGCAGCGACCAAGCGCAGGGCAAAATCATAATCCTCCGATCCAGTGAGTACGGGCGTTTCGTCCCACGAAATATGCTGATAAATGTCTTGTTGAATAAACACCCCGATGCAAGACAAAAAGTTGCCTTCAGCAATGAGTTTGACTGCATTTTTGAGGGGTTTGAAACTAAACCTGGATAAGGTTTTTTTATTGGCATCAACCAATTCGTATAGGTTATGAAATACCTTTTTATCAGGGTTTTGCTGAATATAATCATAGGCATCCTGAAGGTTATCAGGATACATAAAATCGTCGGAGTCTAAAAAGGTAAGGTATTGCCCTCGGGCGTTTTTCATACCCGTATTGCGCGATTTGGCCCTTTCATAATTTTGGTCGTGCTGAATAAACCTAATCTTGTGGGCATCAATCAGGGGTTGAAGTAATTCCAGAGTGTGGTCGGTGCTGCAATTGTCTACCACGATGACTTCAAAATTGGTGTATTTTTGCGTAAAAACAGTATCGAGGGTATTCAATATAAAATCAGCCCGATTGTAAGTAGGAATCACAATACTAAAAAAAGGGGTAGGCTCCATGAGTTATGCTCCATTATTTTTTTGAGGCAGTGCCAAAAGATTAAACAGTGGAATTTGATCCAATTGGTTTTTCATCACTGCAATATCTATAAATTTATGTTCTCTTTCAACGAGGAGTTCATTGTTTTCTTGGTTAGTGGCGTTTTCAAAATAAGTGTACGATTTGGTGATATGCCTGGGCAACCGAAGTGATTGCTTTCATAATGTATACGTGTTTTTCAAGGCTTGCATCATGTGGTCCAGCGCAAACTTTTCTTGCACATCTTTTTGTCCCTGAGTGACCAATTGTTGGGCCAAAGCAGGGTTCTGCAATAATCGCAACATTTGTTGGTAAATGGCTTCCGAATCTTGAAAAGGTACAACCAAAGCATTTTTTTCGTCCTCAATAAATTCTGGAGCAATGCCAGACAAACTAAATACAGAGGGTATACCTGCTGCTAAAGCTTCTACATAGGTTTGGCCAAAGGCTTCCAGATCTTCATTGATAGGAGTGTGTACGTACAGATCAAACAATTGATACAGGTGATAAATATCTTGTTCAAACTCAATCTCAGTGTAGCTATTGGGTGGAAGTTGAGCAAGCAATTGGTCTATTTCGGCCTTGTAGTCTCCTTTGGCATTGGCGAGTACCAGGTGCGCATTGGGGTATTGTTCAAGCAACTGGGCAAATGCGGGTATGATGTGTTGGATGCCTTTCCAGAAAGTTTGGCGGGCAATCACCCCAATCACGGGATATTTGTTTTGGGTTTTGTACTTGATTTTGAGTGCATTGATTTTCTCTGGGTTGATTTGGGTAAACCCTTGCAAGTCAAATCCATGGGGAACGAGTTGTACTTTAGTGGGCTTTACTTTTTCGCGATGAACGAGTACTTGTTGTACCACTCCCGAAATGGCGATGATATGCGTAGCCAACGAATGAATAAAACGATCATAATATACTGCCCGAGGAAAAAACTCGTGATGTAGGGTGCCATGGTGTCGAGTATAGACTCTACGGGGTATTTTGGAAAGCCGAGCGGCCAACAAACCAAATATGGAGGCATCGAACAAATGGGTGTGAACTACCTGGGTTTGTTCCTTTTTGAAGACTTTGCGAATGCCTTTGATGGCTCGAAAAGCATCTTTTTTACCTCTATAAGGAATACGATAAACCGGAACCTGCTGCTTTTTTAGGTAATCTTCCAAATGACTTTCACCACGATTGAGCAAAATAAAGGAAAGTTTAAATTCAGAGTGCCGCAAGGATTGTTCTATCCACTCAAAAGCAATGGCTTTGTCGATATCGGAGAGTATGTAAGTAACGTTGGTGGCCACAATGGTTAAATTAACTGAAGCGCTTGGGCAACAGATGGGGTACAAATAAGAAAATTGTAAAAACTACTTTTGTGAAGCTGTTTCACTTGTTTAGGAGCTGTTTTTTCGTCCAAATCAAAATACAGATAACCGATTCCTTCAACGAGGTCTTGTACTTTTTGAGCAACTTCGTTGTTTAAAATTTCTATCAGCATCGTAGGCCGCATTTGTTGAAGATACTTGCCCATGCCTTCCAATACTTCTGGTTCGTGGGTCTCGACGTCAATCTTGATCAAATCTATTTTTTTAAGTTGGTGTTGCTCAATAAATGTGTCCAATCTGGTAATGGCAATGGTAGTTTCAATGCTTTTGGTTTCGGCGGTATTCAGGTTTTTGCCTACGGTTACCGAG